>NZ_BAAGZJ010000107.1:0-23782 GCF_054778635.1 Nocardiopsis nanhaiensis | reverse complement strand
TCGGCTACGGGACCCACGATCGGCGGATCGGTGGTCCTGGATCGTGTTGGTGGCCTATACCCAGCTGCGTCTGGCCCGGTCTTTGGTGTGCCAGGTCAGGTTGCCCTGGCACCGGCTGGTGGAGCCGCAGCGGATGAGTCCGTCCAGGGTGCGTCGGGGGTTTCGGTACATCCGCGCTGACCTGCCGGAGTGCGTGGATGTACCGAAACCCTGCGGGGCCGGTCCGGGCCGTCCAGCGGGCAGGCCGAACAAGCGTTCAGCTCCCCGGTACGGGGTCCCGAAGAAGGACAAAACGGGCACCACAGGTGACCCTGGAGACAAGCAAGCACGTTAAACGACAAGCTAGCGGGCGCGGCGGCGCATCCGCTCGACGTCCATCAGCACCACGGCCTTGGCCTCGATCCGGAGCCAGCCGCGCAGGGCGAACTCGGCGAGGGCCTTGTTGACCGTCTCACGGGAGGCGCCCACCAGCTGGGCGAGCTCCTCCTGAGTGAGGTCGTGGTGGACGTGCAGGCCGTCCTCGCCCTCCTTGCCGAACTTGTCGGCGAGCTCGAGCAGGGCCTTGGCCACGCGGCCGGGAACGTCGGTGAAGACCAGGTCGGCCATCACGTCGTTGGTGCGGCGCAGGCGCCCGGCCAGCGACTTCAACAGCTGCAGTCCCACCTGCGGGCGGCTGGACAGGAACGGCCGCAGGTCGTCGTGGCCGAGCCCGGCGAGTACGGAGTCGGTGACGGCCACGGCGCTCGCGGTGCGCGGGCGCGGGTCGAACAGCGACAGTTCACCGAACATTTCGCTGGGGCCGAGTACGCCCAGCAGGTTCTCGCGCCCATCGACCGCCGTGCGGGTCAGCTTCACCTTCCCGCTGAGGATCACATACAGGCGGTCGCCCTCGTCACCCTCGTTGAACAGGGTCTGGCCGCGGCCGAGACGCACCTCGTTCACTGAGGAGCGGAGCGCGGCCGTGTCCTCCTCGTCCAGCGCCTCGAACAGAGGGGCCTTCCGGAGCACCTCGTTGATCTCGTCCACACGTCCTCCTAAAACCTGACCGTCAACAGTGTGACGTATATCGCAACCAGGTGTGAAACCAGGTCGTTACCTCGGCTTGCCCGCCGGGAGACAACGTGCCCACAACAGCCGACGTCAGCCCATGCGATCCTAGTCGTCATCGGCTTGTGTGAGGGCTTGTCCGCGCCGTGCGACCGGACATTGGTTACATAATCTCGGTCACCGGCCGAAACGCAGGCGTGTCACTGAGCTGTGACGGACCGGGTGTGCCCCCGCATCCGGACGCCTACCCTGTGACGATGCCTCGTGACACCCCAGACGTGCCCTCGGAGAACACCACGCCCACCGGCGAGAGCCGGCTCGCGCTGGTCCGTCGTGCCCGAAAGACCTATCGGGAGCTCTCCGAGCTGTACCCGGACGCCCACGCCGAACTGAACTTCACCACCCCGCTGGAGCTCCTGGTCGCGACGATCCTGTCCGCTCAGTGCACGGACAAGCGGGTCAACCAGGTCACTCCGGCGCTCTTCGCGCGCTATCCCGACGCAGAGGCCTACGCGTCGGCCGAACGCGAGGAGCTGGAGGAGATGATCCGTTCGACGGGGTTCTTCCGGGCCAAAGCCAACAGCCTGCTGGGGCTTGGGCAGGCCCTGTGCGAAAGGCACGGTGGCGAGGTTCCTGGGAACCTAGCCGACCTGGTCAAACTACCCGGTGTAGGGCGAAAAACCGCAAACGTACTGCTCGGTAACGCCTTCGGTGTGCCCGGTATCACCGTCGACACCCACTTCGGGCGGGTGGTGCGGCGCCTCGGGTGGACCGACGAGGAGGACCCGGTCAAGGTGGAGCACGCGGTCGGCGAACTCTTCCCGCCCAAGGACTGGACGATGCTCTCCCACCGGTTGGTGTGGCACGGCCGCCGGGTCTGCCACGCCCGCAAACCCGCCTGCGGCGCCTGCGGAGTGGCCCGCTGGTGCCCGTCCTTCGGCGAAGGGCCCACGGACCCCGCCAGTGCCGCGAAGCTCCTCCGGATGCGGTCGTTCGCCTGATCCGGCGCCCGTACGTGCCCCCCGGTACCAAGCAGCGGTTTGTACCCTGAACACGTGCGCGCACATCGGTCCCTGGCAGGGCACAGAGGTCAGCGGGCCGGTGCCTGGTACGTCCCCTCAGCAGACGGCCGGTGCGGCGCGCCCGATCACCGGACGACCCGTCGGGCACCCACAGGGTGACCGAACCCCTACCGCCCCCTCGGCATCCCCATCCGTACAGACGTTGGCGCGACAACCCCCGGAACAGGTTCTGCTTATGAACTCGACCCCGCTCTGGCTGTCCGCGCTCGCGGACGATGCCCAGACCATGCCGGTGCCCGAACAGATGCGCCCGCCCGAACGGGGCGGACGCGAGTCGGCGGTGCTCATCCTCTTCGGTGAGACCGACCGGGGGCCCGACCTGCTGCTCATCCAGCGCCGCGACGGGCTGCGCCGCCACTCCGGGCAACCCGCGTTCCCCGGCGGGCGGATCGAGCTCACCGACCCCTCTCCCGAGGCCGCCGCGCTGCGCGAGGCCGAGGAGGAGACCGGGGTCGTCCCCGAGGGGGTCGAGGTGGTCGGCCGCCTCCCCGAGCTCTACCTGAGCTTCAGCGACTTCCGGGTCGCACCCATCCTCGGCTGGTGGCGGGAGCCCACCGAGGTACGGGCCGCCGATACGGGGGAGGTCGCCGCGGTCGCCAGGGTCCCCGTCGCCGACCTCGCATCCCCCGGGAACCGGGTCAAGGTGCGTTACGGGGGAGGGCCGATGTGGGGCCCGGGATTCCGAGTGGAGAACATGCTCGTGTGGGGCTTCACGGGCGCGATCATCGACAACCTGCTCGTTCTCGGCGGTTGGGAACTTCCGTGGCGCAACCGGGGTCTCACTGACGAGTTCGAAGCCACCCCGCAGGGCCTCCGGCCGGTCGGGTAAAGCTCACTTCTTGGAGGGCATCCGTGCTCGACGCGGTTCTGGTCATCCTGTTGCTGCTGTTCGCGGTGACCGGCTACCGGCAGGGATTCATCGTCGGCGTCTTCAGCTTCATAGGGTTCATCGGCGGAGGGGTGATCGCGGCGCTCACCGCGCCGAACCTCATCCAGGACTGGGTGGCCGACCCCGGGCGGCAGGCGCTGCTGGCCATCGCGGTGGTCTTCCTGTCCGCCGCCCTGGGGCAGTTCCTCGCTTCCTACCTGGGCACCCTGGTGCGCAACAAGGTCACGGGGGACTCCGCCCGGGTCGTGGACGCGTTGGGCGGTGCCGTCGTCAGCGGCATCTCGGTGCTCCTGGTCTCCTGGTTCATCGGCAGTACGGTCGCCAACTCGGCGCTGCCGTACGTGTCCAACCAGGTCAAGGAGTCCCGCATCCTCCAGACGGTGGACTCGGTGATGCCCGACGCCGCCCACCAGGGCTTTTCCACCTTCCGGCGGATCGTGGACCAGAGTGCGTTCCCCCAAGTGTTCAGCGGTCTGGGAACGGGCGAGCTGGCCGAGGTCGAGCCGCCCGACCCGGACGTCCTCACCACGCCGGAGCTGATCGAGTCCAGCGACAGCGTGGTCAAGGTCCTGGGCACCGCCCCCGCTTGCCAGCGCAGGGTCGAGGGCACCGGGTTCGCCTACGGGGAGGACCGCATCATGACCAACGCGCACGTGGTCGCCGGGGTCACCGACGACCTGCGCGTGGTGACCCGGGACGGACACCAGCTGGAAGCCACCCTGGTGCTGTTCGACGCCCAGCAGGACCTGGCCGTACTGCACGTACCGGGGATGGACCTGAATCCTCTGGACTTCAACGGGGACGCCGCCCAGGGCGACGACGCCGTGGTGGCGGGCTTCCCGCGCAACAGCGGATTCACGGCCGTTCCGGCGCGGATCCGGGCGGAGCAGACCGCGCAGGGTTCGGACTTCTACCACTCGCAGCAGGTGAGCCGGGAGATCTACCAGGTCCGAGCCGTGGTGCGCCCGGGCAACTCCGGCGGACCGCTACTCGCCCCGGACGGCACCGTGTACGGAGTCGTGTTCGCCGCGGCCACCAACGAGGAAGAGACCGGTTACGTGCTGACCGCGGACGAGGTGGCGGAGAACGCCGAGGAGGGGCTGACAGCTACCGAAGAGGTGTCTGCCCAGGACTGCGACTGACGGGGCCGCACAGGCGGATCTGACGACGATGGGGCGCCTTCCTGTGCGGGAGGCGCCCCATCGCGGCGTTCGGTCAGTTCGAGCTCGGGTTCTGGGTCTGGTCCGCGTGGAGCGGCCAGGTCATCCGTACGACCGTTCCCACGTCGTTGGGTTCGATGCTCACCTCGTCGGCGAGACCGGTGATCACCGCCAGGCCCAAGCCGGGGGAGAACCCCGAGATGCCGCCGGGCGGAGTGTCCTCACCGTCCAGGAAGAGGCCGTCGAGCATGGGTTCGACGTGGTTGGCCGTCTCCTCGGCGTCCTTTGCCGGGGCACGGTCGGAGACGACGACCTCGAAACGTTGCGTCGCGCTCCCGTTGGCGCGCAGTGCTCGGCTCTGGGTGTCGGTGCGGGGGTCCGACACCGGATCAGGTCCGCTGCCGTCGATCAGCTGGAGCAGGATCGGCTGTGTCGGGCAGTGCAGCTTGTGCGCCGCCACCGCCCTGGAACAAGCCTCCCCGACCGCCAGTCTGATCTCATCGATCGCGGAGGCGGCGATACCCGCCCGCCGTGCGACGGTCGCGGCCATGAGCCGGGCCGTGCGCACGTGGGCGGGGAGCGCGCTGATCGTGAGCGTGATGGTTGCCATCGCTCGCTCTGGGCTACTTCGAGGAACGCTTGTCGATGGCTTCCTGCACCGAGCCGTGGATACCGAACACCTTGGTCAGTCCGGTGATCCGGAAGATCTTCAGGATCCGCTCCTGGGTGCAGACCAGGTCAAGGGTCCCATCGTGGGCCCGGACCCGCTTCAGCCCGCCCACAAGCACACCGAGGCCTGTCGAGTCCAGGAACTCCACCTTCTCCATGTTGACCACGAGGTGGAAGTTGCCCTTGTTGACCAGGTCGATCAGCAGCTCGCGGAGCCGGGGCGCGGTATAGACATCGATCTCACCCTCAACGACCACGATCTCGGTGTCGCCCTCGGTGTAATGATCAAGCTTCAAATCCACTAGTCCTCCAGCGCCGAACCGCGAAAATTCGCGAAGTATCTCTGCCGGGCGTTACCCCACCAGCACGCATTCAACCACGGGTGCCGTGAGTGTCTTCCCGTCATGCACAGGAAAACGTCGACCCCGCGGCACTCTTCCCTCGGATGTCACACTGAAACCGATGTTCATCGGTGCCCCAGCCTCGCTCTGAGTGCGGTGTGGTCGTGAACGTGTCCAGTGAGGAGGGGACTCGATGAGGCGGTCGGAGCCCGTGCTCCCCGGTGTGTGGCGTGACGACACCCGGTACCCGCAGGTCACCCACATCGAGCAGGTGGCCCGGAACGCGGGAGAGAGCGGGGACTGGCCGGACTGGACAGCTCCCCACTTGGTCCGACGGCTGGCTGAACGGGGGATCACTGGTCCGTGGTCCCACCAAGCAGCCGCCGCCGATCTCGCTCGCTCGGGCCGTGATGTGATCATAGCCACGGGTACCGCCTCGGGGAAGTCGCTTGCCTTCCTTATGCCCGCGGTGGAGGCGGTTGACTCCGGTGAAACGGTGCTCTACCTCTCCCCGACCAAAGCGCTCGCCCAGGACCAGCTCAGGTGGATTACGGACCTGGGACTTTCGGGCATGCGCGCGGCCGTCTACGACGGGGACACCCGGCCAGAGGAGCGCGCCTGGGTCCGCGAGCACGGCAACTACGTCCTCACCAACCCGGACATGCTGCACCACGGGATCCTTCCCCGGCACGGTGCCTGGTCGAGGTTCCTGCGGCGTCTCCGCTACGTGGTGATCGACGAGGCGCACCGGTACCGGGGGGTCTTCGGGTCGCACGTCGCCCAGATCCTGCGGCGGCTGCGCAGGGTGTGCGCCCGCTACCGGTCGGAGCCGGTGTTCGTCCTGGCATCGGCCACCTCGGGATCCCCGGCGGAGAGCGCCACCCGGCTCACCGGCGTCCCGGTGACCGCGATCAGCGAGGACGGGTCGCCACGGCCGGGGATGTCCGTCGCCCTAGTGGAGCCGGAGCTGACCGACCTGACCGGGGAGAACGGCGCCCCGGTGCGCCGAACCGCGCCCTCCCAGGCAGCCGAGATGCTGGTCGATCTGGTCAGGGACGGTGTGCGCACGCTGGTGTTCGTGCGCTCCCGACAGGGCGCGGAAGTCGTTGCGCTGAACGCACAGAGGTTGTTGACCGAACGCGGCGAGCACCACTTGGCCGACCGCGTGGCCGCCTACCGCGGCGGGTACCTGGCGGACGAGCGTCGGGAGCTGGAGGGGGCGCTGCGCTCGGGTGAGCTCCTCGGGCTGGCCAGCACCAACGCCTTGGAACTGGGCGTGGACATCAGCGGTCTGGACGCTGTGCTCATCGCGGGATGGCCGGGAACGCTGGCCTCGCTGTGGCAGCAGGCGGGCCGTGCGGGGCGGCGCGGCGAGGACGCCTTGGCGGTGTTCATCGCCCGTGACGACCCCCTGGACACCTACTTGGCCCACCACCCCGAGGCCATTTTCGGGCGCCCTGTGGAGGCCACCGTCCTCGACCCGGAAAACCCCCACATCCTTGGGCCGCACCTCTGCGCGGCCGCCCAAGAGCTGGCGATCACGCGCGACGACTTCGCACTCTTCGGTGAGACGACCGAGGAACAGCTCACCCGGCTCGTAGATCGGAAGCTGCTCAGAAAGCGCCCGAGGGGCTGGTTCTGGGTGAGTAATGAACGGGCAAGTGACCTAGCCGATATTCGCGGGGCGGGCGGGCCGCCCGTGCAGATCGTCGACACCGGCAGCGGTCAGCTGCTCGGCGAGATCGACGAGGCTGCCGCGCACGGAACCGTCCACACCGGCGCCGTCTACCTCCACCGGGGTTCCACCTTCCTGGTCGACGAGCTCGACCTGGAGGAAGGGGTGGCCCTGGTGCACGAGGCCGAGCCGCCCTACAGCACGTGGGCCAGGGACACTACGGACATCACCGTGCGCTCGGTGCTGCGCGAGGAGGCCTGGCCCAGCGGTGCCACCGTCTACTTCGGTGAGGTGGAGGTGGTCCGGCAGGTGGTGGGCTTCCTCAAACGGGATGTGCGCACCGGAACGGTCCTTGGTGAGCAGCCATTGGAGATGCCCGAACGCACTCTCCAGACCCGCGCGGTCTGGTGGACGCTTCCGCAGGACGGAGAGAACCGGCTGCGCAAGGAGGACGTGGGCCTGCTCGGCGCGGCCCATGCGGCCGAACACGCGGCGATCGGCCTGCTCCCGCTGTTGGCGACCTGCGACCGCTGGGACATCGGCGGGGTCTCCACCTCCCTGCACGGGGACACCGGAAAGCTGACGGTGTTCGTGTACGACGGCTACGAGGGAGGCGCGGGCTTCGCCGAACGCGGCTACGCGGCGGCCCGGGAATGGCTGGCCGCCACCCGTGCCGCGATCGCCGGGTGCGAGTGCGACCGGGGGTGCCCCTCCTGCATCCAGTCGCCCAAGTGCGGTACCGGCAACGAGCCGCTCAGCAAGCCCGGAGCCCTTCGCCTCTTGGACGAGGTCCTGAGCGGTGGAGGCGAGGTTCTGAGCGGTGGAGAGGCGCCGGGGACTCCGGAGACCGCTGAGCCGAGGACCGCGGCGCCGGAGGTGCAGGAGCCGCCGGGGGACGCTGGTTAGGGGACTGCCGACCGAGGGCGGAGACCGGGGTGCGCATCCCCGTGCAAGTTATCCACAGGCTGGGGGCGGCCGCTTCCCTCCGGAACGGGGACGGCGCAACCTGGAAGGGCCGGGCGGAAGTCGGTCCGCCCGGTCACCCGGGAGGTCCCATGTTCTCTTTCCCGTGCCCGCCCCTGCCCGCCTCCGCCACGGACCGGGGGATGACCACCGCCGAGTACGCGGTGTGCACCGTCGCCGCGGTCGCCCTCGCGGGGGTTCTCTACTACGTCGTCACCAGCGGCACCGTCAGCGACGCCCTCAACACGATCATCGTCGATGCGCTCGAGTCCGGCAGCTGACCGCGGCTCCGCCACGATGGAGGCCGCGATGGTGCTGCCCTCTCTGCTGCTCATGCTGGCGCTCGCGCTCGGCGCGGTCGGTGCTGCTGCCGCGCAGCTCGCCTGCGCCGACGCGGCTCGGACCGGAGCCCGGGCCCTGGCCCGGGGAGAGTCGGCCGAGCAGGCCCGCTCCCTCGCCCTGTCGGCCGCACCGGATACGGGTGCCCGAGTCCGGCTGTCCGAGACCGACGGCATGGCCAGGGTCACGGTCCGCTCGGAAGTGCGGATCGGACCGCTCCGTGCGCCGTCCCTGAGCGTCGAAGGCAGTGCCGCGGTTCCACTGGAGCCGGGGTTGTGAGGGGCGACGACGCCGGCACGGCAACCGTCTGGTGGATATCCCTTTGCCTGGTCCTGTGGTTCCTCGCCTACGCCGTGCTCGCCACGTCCGCGGCCCGCCTGGAGCGGGACCGTGCCGGGGCCGCCGCCGACCTGGCCGCACTGGCGGCGGCCCGCGCCCAACAGGCCGGGGACACCGCCTGCGCTGTGGCCGGGGAGACCGCGGAGGCCAACGGAGCCACCCTCGACTCCTGTGGCCTGCGCGGCCACACCGTCACGGTGACGGTGTCGATCCCTTCGTCAGTCCTGCCACGCGAGGTCGGTGCCGAAGCCCGGGCCGGCCCCGCCCACGAACCCGTCGAGGAGATGGAATGACCGCCCACCCGGTCCTGGCCTGCGCACTCCTGTTCTGCGGCCCAGTGGGACCCGCCACCGGGGCCGATCCCTGTCCGGGAGAGCCCGCCGCCATGGTCGCCGAGGCCCCGGACCCCGGTGTCGGTACGGACCCGGAACCGAGCGTCGGACCGGTGCCCCCCGTGCCCGGGGGGCCTCCTTCCGCCGGATCCCCCGCGCCACCGGGCTCTGGTCCCGGTCCGTCTTCCGAACCGGTCGCCGGTCCAGAGGCACTCTGCGCCGAAGACCCTCGTCCGGTCGAGCCGTCGGCTGAGTCCCCGCCGCCGCCCACTGAGACCCGGCCGGTAGAAGCGCCGTCCGAAGCCAGCCTCATGGACACCCGTCCAGGTGACGAACCCTCCGAGGATGCCGCTGAGGAGTCGGCTGATGAGGTGGACGGGGACTTCGAGGACACGGGCGAGGACCCAGAACCGGCCGCCGGTGCGCGGCCCGTGGAAGACCCGGCAGCGGACGGTTCGCCGGCTCAGGCCTCGGGGACACCACCCGCTGTCCGCCGCTCGGCTCCTGCCGCCCCCTCGAATGAGAGCGGTAGCGGTACGGGGAGCGCCCCGCCCCAGCGGAGCCCCGCCGAGGAGAGTTCGGGCGCCGCTGCCGACGAGACCGTTCAGGTGACGGTGCCGTCCGAAGCGTCGGTGGAGCCCGAAGAGGACGGCGAACCCAACCCGGTCGGGCACTTCGCTTTCGAGGAAACCGTCCCTGTCGGCGCGGTCGGCCGCACCATCGGGGCCGCTTCCACCACCCTGCTGGCCCTCCTGGGGGTCGGTACTCTCGTCCTGCGCCTGATGGTCGGCTGGCCGCGCTTCCCCACCCCCTATCTCGGCCGCCGTCGTTGCCGGACCGAGGACGGTCGCCTCCCCCTCCAGACCGTCCGGTCCGGTGCCTCGAAGGCGGACTGCGCGCCGAACGGCCCCGAACCAGGATGACCTCCACACGTGCAGGTCGGCGGAGTGTCGGGTCGTCAATGACCGAGCGCCGCGGTGAGGAGTTCGGCGGCCATCGGTACCACCCCGATGAGGAGGAAGGCGGGAAGGAAGCACAGACCCAGCGGTGCCACGACCAGCACCCCCAAACGCTCGACCTTGGCGGTGGCCCGTGAACGGAGCTCCCTGCGCAGATCGGCGACGTGCCGGTCGAGCAGGTCGGCCACCGGTGCGCCGGTCTCCGAGGCCCGGGCCAAGTCGCGGCCGACCGCCACCAGGGGATCGGGTAGAGCGGACCGCTGCCATGCCGGTCCGGGGTCGGCCCCCAGGCGCAGCCGTTCGGCGACCATCGCCAGTTCGGTACCGAGACCGCCCCGGGCAGCTCCGGAGACCGAGCTCAGGCAGGCAGGAACCGTAGCGCCCGCCCGGATCCCGGAGGCGATCAACCCGATGAGCACGGGGAGGTCGTCGGTGATCGGCAACCGGCCAGGACGCGTCCGGGCGCGGCGGGCACGCACCCACAGGAGCACACAGCCGCCGACCGCCACCGCGGCGCCCAGGGCCCCGAACACGGACACGAGCACTGCCGCCCCGCAGGCTCCGGCGAAGAGCAGGACCCCGGTGCCCACCCGTCCAGGCGGGACACGTGGCGGCGCTTTCGCCGCCCGCAGCTCTCGGAGCCGTTCCGATCCGGTCAGGACCCACACGCCGGTCACCGCGCACACCACGGAGACCACCTCGAAGAACATCGCGTACACCCCTTCCCCTGTTGCCCGTCCCGGACCAAGGCCGCCCGTCCCGCAATCCACGGCCCTCATCCCCAGCCCGCTGCCCACAGCCCTCCCCGGCCCGTTACCCGCTCCGCCTCAGCCCTCAGGCCACCGCCCCCCGGACCATCCGCAGGGTCCACCAGGCACCCGCCAGATCCAGGAACACACCGCACACCAGGCACGCCAGGCCCAGAGGTGTGGTGAACAGGAAGACCAGCGGCGAACCGCCCAGTCCCGCCGACATCGCCAACCCGACCAGCGGAAGCCCGCTCAGTAGCAGCGCCGTCATGCGCGGACCGGCAGTCTTGGCCGCCACCTCCGCCCTCTGCTCCTCCCGATCTGTCAGGCTGTCGGCCAGCGCGTCCACTACACCGGCCAGTCCCGCACCGGTCTCCGACGCCACCTCCCAGCACACCGCCACATAGGCCAGGGCCCACAGGTCCTCATCGCGTTCGGCGGCACGGCGCAGGGAACCGGGGGTCGACACCCCGACGGCCAGGCGGCCGACTTCCAGAGCCGCCACCCGGAGGGCGAGTTCCGGTGGTTGCCCGGCCCTCAGTTCGGCCGCCATCACCCGGCACAGCACGATGACCGCCCGCCGTCGCTCGGCCGCCTCGTTCCGGCGCGCGATCAGCTCCCGGAACGAGGGCCGGGGCAGCTTCCGTCGCGGCCCCCGCGGGAACCCTGCCGCCAGGCGGTAGCGGCCGGCGGGCGGGAGCGACCACAACAGCGCCGCCGCCAGCAGGCAGCCCGTCAGGAGCGTCACCGCCGCCACTCCTGGCCCAGGCGGGCGACCACCTGCTCGGCCCCCGCGTGCTCGCGATGGCCGCCGTCCGGGGTGAAGGCCACCGCGGGCATCGCCCGAACCAGCCCATCGGGATCACGCTCCAGGACCCGCACTTCGGACAGGCGCCGCCCGCGCCCGTCCCGCACAAGGTGGACGACCATGACCCTGGTGGCCGCGAGCTGACTGTGCACGGCGTGCCGGCCGAGCCCGGCGGCGCAACCCATCGCCTCTACCCTGGCGGGTACGTCCTCGGCCCCGTTGGCGTGCAGAGTTCCTACGCCGCCCTCGTGGCCGGTGTTGAGGGCGCCCAGCAACGACACGATCTCCGGCCCGCGCGCTTCACCGACCACCAGGCGGTCCGGGCGCATCCGCAACCCTTGGCGGACCAGTGCCTCCAGCGGTACCTCCCCACTGCCCTCGATATTGGCTGGGCGGGTCTGGAGGCGCACCACGTGCGGGTGTTCGGGGCGCAGTTCGGGAGAGTCCTCGGCGAGCACGATCCGTTCCCCCGGGTTCACCAGGGACAGCAGGGAGGAGAGCAGGGTGGTCTTGCCGGTTCCGGTGCCCCCGCTGATCAGGAAGGGTGTCCGGCGCACCACCATGGAGCGGAGGAGCTCGGCGCCGACGGGGGTCAGGGTCCCGCATGCGATGAGCTCCCTTAGCCCGAACACCCGCTTGGGCGGCATTCGGAGTGAGACGCAGGCCCCCTCGGGTGCGATCGGTGGAAGTACGGCGTGCAACCGTGTTCCGGTCGGTAGCCGGGCGTCCACGTACGGGGCCGCCGCGTCCAGGCGGCGCCCTGCCTGGAAGGCCAACCGCTGGGCCAGGCGCCGCACTTCGTCCGCCGAGCCGAAGCGCACGTCGTGCACCCGCCGCAGGCCGTCCCCCGAATCCACCCACACCTGGTTGGGGCCGTTGACCAGGACGTCGGTGACGTCCGCGGTGAGGAGGTCCTCCAGCGGTCCGGCTCCGGACAGGTCCGCGGAGAGCCTGCGGGTCATGGCGAGCAGTTCGCTGTCGCCCATGGCCCCGCCCTCCGCGCGGATGGCCGTAGCGACGTTGGCCGGCGTCACCGGTATCCCGGTGGCCACGAACCGGTCGCGGACCCGTTCCAGCATGTCGTTCTCGTCCCGGACCGCGTTCACCGAGCCTCCCCCGCTCGCCGGGTCTTCCCCGCCTCCCCCGTCCTGACGAGGGCATCCACCACGCGGTCGGCGTACCTGGCCAGCGGCGACCGGGGGTGTTTGGCGGGCACGTCGCCCACCCTCAGGACTCGGGAGAGGCCGGGTTCCGGAGGCAGGTCGGCGCCGAGTTCGAGCCCGAGGCTCTTCGCGACAACCTCGGTGGACAGGCCTCCCCGGGCCCCGCGCACCACGATCCGGACCCGGTTGGCCTCCTGTTCGAGCCGTCCGGCCATGCGTGCCGCGGACACCACCGAGTACACGTCGGCGGGGACGACCACGAGAACGACGTCGGAGTGGTTGAGGAAGACGGTGGTCCCGGGGTCGAAGGACCTGGGCAGGTCGGCCACCACCAGGTCTGTGCCCCTGCGCGCCGAGGCCAGAACCGATCGGACCGCTCCGACGGGCAGCGGTCGGCCTTGGTCCGATCCGTTGCTCCGTGCCCAGGTGAGGACGTCTACCCTGCCGACTTTGGGGAGTCCGTCGCTCAGGGCCCGCCACGGCAACCGTCCGCGTTGTCCGAGCAGGTCGTCCCAGCCGGTTCGGGGGTCCGCGGAGGTGTGGTCGCAGCCCAGATAGATGTCGGGGCCGCAGCCGAGGGGGTCGGCGTCGAGCAGGGCCGTGGCCCTCCCGGCCCGCTCCCCCGCGAGGGAGAGTGCGACGGCGAGCACGCTGGCCCCGGCGCCGCCCCTGCCCCCGACGACTGCCACGACGGGTGCCGGGGGACGGTCGGAGACGGAAGCGAACAGGTCGACGAGAGCGGCCTCGTCACGGGGGAGCAGGTAGACCGCCGACCGTTCCGCGCGGTCGCGGGTTCCGGGGGTCTCCGGAGCCCGCACGGCGACGGCTACCCGCGGATGGGGTGGCGGTTCGGTGGCACGTAGGGCGCGGTCCAGGTCTCCGCCGACCACGACCAGCGGGGCGCGCCCCCACGAACGCAGTGCCTGTTCGGGGCCGGGGGCGATGGTGACCTCGGTGGCGGCAGCGGCGGCGAGCCGGAGCAGGTCGTCGAGGAGCGCGGGGTCGGCGGTGGCGATCAGGGGTCGGGGCGAAGCGTCCATCGGACCTCCGGGAAGGGCGGGAACCTGCCCTCATGACCTTCGCCCACCTGCGGCGGCCGCGGAAGCCGCGGATCCGGATCTGTGGATAACTCAGGGAGTACCTCACCCGGCCGGCGGGACACACAAACGGGGGCTGTCGTGTGTCCCGGCCCGGCCGGTGAGGCGGAGCGGAGGGTGTTGGCCGGTCCCCTCAGGGGGAACTGGGGGCCGACCTGTCCCGGCCCTGGGGGGATAGGCCGGGTCCGCTCTCCTGGGAGGGATCATCGGGAGCGGTCGTCGGGACTCGCGTGACCCGTGGGGTCCGCTCATCCGACTTCCGGCGAGGTAACGGCCGCAATTTCGTGCCTGCCGCGCACAATGTCCGCATTGGCGAACGTGCGCATAAAGGCACGCAACCCGGGCTTTAGCCCGACGCGGTCGGCCCTTCGCTCAACTCCGGATCAGACGCTACCACGTGACGCTGCGTATCGGTTCGGGAATCCAGTACGAAAATCTTGGTCAACCACCTTTTCGAAGAAGGGGCCGCGGCGTACAAATAAAGCAGCAGGTGGCTGAGACCCACCCCGACACGGAGGACGGGAACCCACGCACCGCCGACCCCATAGGGCCTGTCCAGGCCTGGTGGAACCGGGTTTCACCAGGTCGGACTAGAGATAGTGGCGCTTGCTAACCCGATCCCCCGAGCCGGAAACGGCGCCCCGGGCAAGTCCCGGGGCGCCGTTCGTTGTGCGCGTGCACATGCACGAAGCAACATGGAAACTTTCGCGGTCGATCAAGCGTGATCGAACTGGTATGAATCCGAGTGATTACTTGTTAGTAGATAAACTAGTTTCGCGAACTCGGGGGTCTTTCCTCGAGAGGTGGACCTCCCTGATCAGCCGCGCTTGAGCGCCTCACAGGTGGCCAGTGAGTCCTGTGCGCCAGCTCGCACCGCGCGGCAGCAGTACACGACCCAGTCCGCGACACCTTCGGGGGTGCCAGCCATGTATCCGCGCAGAGCCGGACCGTACTCGTCCTTCAGTGTCTGGTGGCCGAGTTCGGAGGTGACCAGCGACTTGGGGTCCAGGCCGCGTTCCACCAGGGTCAGCCGCTCGGCGGCGCGGGCGACCAGGCCGTCACCCCACCCGAACGGGCGGATCGCCATCAATTCGCCGTGCACCAGCGAAGAGGTGACCAGGGCGGGCACCTTCGTGCGCGATCCCAGAAGCGCGTACAGGCCCTCCAAACGGGCGGAGGCTGCGGCCGCGGTCGGAGCGGATCCGAGCTCCAACGGGTCCTCGACCCGTTCCCCGTCGAGCCGGGGGCGTCCCAGCGCCTCCTCCGCGACGGCGTCGGCGGCGGCCAGGGTGTGGAGTCGGGCAAGCGCCTGCCGCGGCGCCTTGGGCCAGGTGTCCACGAGCGTGCCCAGTTCACCCCCGATGCGGAGCGCGCCCTTGATTCGGGTGTCGTACACGTGCCCGTCGCGGATCTCGTCCATCGAGACCTCGGCGCCCTCCAGCGCGGCCGACGCACACGCGCCGCGCAGCGAGGACTCCATGGACACGTCACTGCTGCGGCGGCGCAGGATGCGGTGCCCCAGCAGCCGGTCGACGAGGGTCCGTGTTTCGGCGACCGCGTCGCTCACCCCGGGCAGCTCGGCGATCCGGGACAGCGGGTCGGGCATGGAGGCAGAAGTCGATTCGCTCACGGAAAACAACACTACGCGGCGGTAACACCGTGTGCTCCCACCACCCGGACCGGGCACCACGGACCGCTCGTCGCGGCCCGGCGACCGTTCACCGACCGTTCGTCGCGCGCCCGGCCCTCACCGCCGCTGGACCGCGCCCCAGCTGTTCACGCGGCATGGACCGCATGATTAATTGGGTGTTAACCGCCTACGTAAGGAGAATCACAGTGGCCGACAGCACTCCCCAGGGCCAGGAGACACTGTCCAACCTTCTCCATGAGACCCGAGCCTTTCCGCCGCCCGCGGACCTCGCGGCCAACGCCAACGTGAAGGCGGACGCATATGAGACGGCGGCCGAGGACCGTCTCGGTTTCTGGGAGGAGCAGGCCCGGAGGCTCCAGTGGGAGCAGCCCTGGGACACCGTCCTGGACTGGAACCCGCCCTACGCCAAGTGGTTCGTCGGCGGCAAGCTCAACGCCTCCGTCAACTGCGTGGACCGGCACGTCGAGGCCGGCTTGGGCGACCGCGCCGCCATCCAGTGGGAGGGCGAGCCCGGTGACAGCCGCACCATTACCTACGCCGACCTCAAGGACCAGGTGTCCCAGGCGGCCAACGCGCTGACCCAGCTCGGCGTCGGCAAGGGCGACCGTGTCGCCATCTACATGCCCATGATCCCCGAGACTGTCGTGGCCATGCTCGCCTGCGCCCGCATCGGCGCCGTGCACATGGTGGTCTTCGGCGGGTTCTCCGTGGATGCCGTCGGGCAGCGCTTGGACGACAGCCAGGCCAAGATGGTCATCACCGCTGACGGCGGTTACCGGCGCGGAAAGCCCAGCGCTCTCAAGCCCGCCGTCGACGGGGCCGTCGCCGACCGTCCCGCCGTCGAGAACGTCCTCGTCGTCCGCCGTACCGGGCAGGAAGTCGAGTGGAACGAGCGCGACGTGTGGTGGCACGATGTCGTCGACTCCGCCAGCACCGAGCACACCCCCGAGGGCCACGACTCGGAGGACCCGCTGTACATCATGTACACGAGCGGGACCACGGCCAAGCCCAAGGGCATCCTGCACACCACCGGCGGTTACCTCACGCAGGCCTCCTACACCCACTGGGCCGTCTTCGACCTCAAGCCGGAGACCGACGTCTACTGGTGTGCCGCCGACATCGGCTGGGTGACCGGCCACTCCTACATCGTCTACGGGCCGCTCTCCAACGGGGCGACCGTCGTCATGTACGAGGGAACTCCGGACACCCCCCACAAGGGCCGTTTCTGGGAGATCGTCGAGAAGTACAAGGTGACCATCGCCTACATGGCGCCCACGGCGATCCGCACCTTCATGAAGTGGGGTGACGAGATCCCCTCCAAGTACGACCTGTCGAGCCTGCGCGTGATCGGCTCCGTCGGCGAGCCGATCAACCCCGAGGCCTACATGTGGTACCGGGAGAACATCGGCGGCGGCAACGCCCCCGTCGTGGACACCTGGTGGCAGACCGAGACCGGCGCGATCATGGTCAGCCCGCTGCCCGGCGTCACCTCGGGCAAGCCCGGGGCGGCGATGCGCAGCCTGCCGGGCATCGCCGCCGACGTGGTGGACGAGGAGGGCAACTCCGTCCCCGACGGCGACGGCGGTTTCATCGTCATCCGTGAGCCCTGGCCGGCCATGCTCCGCGGTATCTGGGGCGACGACCAGCGCTACAAGGACACCTACTGGTCGCGCTTCGAGGGCCTCTACTTCCCGGGCGACGGTGCGAAGAAGGACGAGGACGGAGACATGTGGCTGCTCGGCCGCGTGGACGACGTCATGCTCGTCTCCGGCCACAACATCTCCACCACAGAGGTGGAGTCGGCACTGGTCTCCCATCCGAACGTCGCGGAGGCGGCGGTCGTCGGGGCCGCGGACAAGGTGACCGGACAGGCGATCGTCGGCTTCGTCATCCTGCGCGGCGGCGAGGAGCAGGTTCCGGAGGAGCTCGTCCAGGAACTGCGCAACCACGTCGGTGCCTCGCTCGGACCCATCGCGAAGCCCGCCCGGATCCTTGCCGTTCCCGAGCTTCCGAAGACCCGTTCCGGCAAGATCATGCGGCGCCTGCTGCGCGACATCGCCGAGAACCGGGCCGTCGGTGACACCTCCACGTTGACCGACTCGTCGATCATGGACGTGATCGCCAAGCAGCTGCCCGACGCCCCCAAAGGTAGCTAGGGCCACTGGCCCCTCTCGGTCTCCGTCCGGCTGAGAACGCGCGGTGCCCCGTCCCTTTGCTTCCGAAGGGACGGGGCACCGGCGCGACTCACCCGTGTGACGAAAGCGAAGCCCACCGTTTTGCGTGCCGTGAGAGACATGGGTACTGGCGCATGTGCGAGGATGCGGAGGATCATCCGCGTGTACGGACCGAGAGAAGGGAACCCCCACGATGGCGGACAAGCCGGGTGCCGACCAACCTGGCGCTGACAGCGACCGTTCCATCGGTGAACTGGTCACCGACGCCACCGACAACGTCTCCCGCATCGTGCGGCTGGAGCTCAAGCTCGCCAAACTCGAGGCCAAGGCGGACGCCACCCGGATCGGGAAGAGCGTCGGAGAGTTCGGGGCCGCCGGTGTGCTGCTCCACCTTGTGGCGATCCTGTTCTCGATCACCGCGGGTTTCTTCTGCGCCGAGGTGTTCGGTTGGGCGTACTGGCTCTCCTTCCTCGCTGTCACGGGCTTCTACCTGCTGATCGCCGCGATCTTCGTGTTGGTCGCCGTGATCAACCTGCGCCGCCGTGAGGGCCTGGCCCGCACTGCGGTCACGACCTCCCGACTGATGGGTATCCTGCGCGGCGAGATCCGTCCGCCGAACGGCCAGGAGGTCGACTCCAGGGACGAGACACCCGCGCCCGCCGCCCGATAGCCGCGGCGGTGCTGGACGACTCGGCGGCCTACGTCGAAGGTCCTTGGACCCACAGGACGGTCAGCGCGGCCGGTGCCCGGTTCCACGTGGCCGAGGTCGGCGAAGGCCCCCTTGTTCTGTTCCTGCACGGGTTTCCCCAGTTCTGGTGGGCTTGGCGCGCACAGCTGACCGGTCTGGCCGAGGCCGGTTACCGTGCCGTCGCGGTCGATCTGCGCGGTTACGGGGCCAGTGACAAGACGCCGCGCGGCTACGACCTGGTGGGGCTTTCCCAGGACATGGCGGGCCTGGTCCGTGCGCTCGGAGCGGCGGACGCCGTCGTGGTGGGCCACGGTGTCGGCGGACTCGTCGGCTGGACGATGACCGCCTACCACCCGAGTGAGGTGCGCGCCCTGGCCGCGGTGTCCGCGCCCCACCCCCGGCGCGCGGCACGGGTGCTGTTCTCCGCCGGGCCGGGCGCTCTCCACATGCTCCGGGCCCAGCTACCGGTCCTTCCCGAACACCGGCTCCTCGCCGACGGCTGTATCCGCGTGGGTGAGCTCCTCGACGCGTGGTCCGGCCCCGGCTGGCCGGACCGGGAGACGGAGGAGCAGTACCGGCGGGCGTTCGCCATTCCGAAGGTCTCCCACTGTTCTTTGGAGTACCACCGCTGGATCTTCCGGTCGCGTTGGCGTGCGGACGGACTCAGGTACAGCATGCGTATGCGGACGCCGGTCCGGATACCCGTCCTCCAGCTGCACGGTTCCCTCGACCCCGTGTGCCCGCCCGACACCGCGCGGTCCTCCGGTCGGCTGGTCTCGGGGCCATACCGATGGGAACGGGTGCCTGGGGCGGGACACTTCCCGCACGAGGAGCGTCCTCGCGAGGTCGAGCGGGCTCTCATAGAGTGGTTGCGGGAGATCGACGGCGAGCGGCGGTGAGGGACTGATGACCAAGGGATCCGGAACCCGGGCGGACGGGGTGCGCGACCGCAACGAGACCGGTCAGGCACAGAACCAGCGCCCCCGTGACCGCTACGGCCGCCCCATGCCGCACGGCAGTGTCGGTGAGGTCGAGCGGGTTCCCGACGACGCGGAGTTCACCGTGGAGGAGGGACTCGCCGAAGCCCAGCGGTTGTTGGACGGGGGTTACGCCTTCACCGCCCACGAGGTCCTGGAGGCCGTCTGGAAGTCCTCTCCTGAGGCGGAGCGGGAAATGTGGCGCGGACTCGCCCAGACCGCGGTCGGCGTCACCCACGCCCAGCGCGGCAACAGGCTCGGTGCTGCCCGTCTGCTGCGGCGCGGCGCGGACCAGGTGGAACCCTTCGGCCCGGATGCCCCGCACGGTATCGCCGTTGCTGGCGTGGCGGGGTTCGCCCGGGCGCTGGCCGACGACCTCGACTCGGGCCGGGCGACGTCCGGTGACGGGATCGACCCCTCGGGGATGCGGTTGCGCGGAGCATAGTTTCGCCCGGTCCGAAACCTCTCGAGGCGAGGGAGGACCGCGTATCCCGGCCGAGCATCCCTGCGTGTCCCCTGAGCGCTCCGGATTTCCGTGCACCCCTGAGAAGGTAGGGACTCCTGTGCCTGGTGGTGCCTATGGGGCAAATTTCCTTTTTGTGATTCTATATACGCTTTAGCGTTAACAATGAATTAACGCATTATTCGAGAAGAAATATGCTATGCAAGCCTAATAAGGCTATATATCCGATTCTCAAGATCACCGAGAGATCACATCTTTAACCCCTCTTGGGTAAAAGCCGAACCGGCTCTCTTTCTTGTTCCGTGCCGTGCGTAGAATCCCCGGATCGCCACTCGTGCTCAAGGAACGCGGGCGGCGTGCACCACACAGAAAGGTGGCACCGCTTCGACCCCGACAAGCGTGCCGTCGAGCCAGTTCAGGATCCCTTCGGACGGCGGTACGTCCACGGCGGTGCGCGGCACCGGAGCCTATGAGGCAGCCGTTCCGCACGCCTTCGGTGACGGGGCCGAAAAGGACGTGCCCGTCTCAAGGAGGACGGATTGTCTGGGCTCAACCTCGCCGCTGAGAGCGGTATGGCCCTAGCACTGGAGGGCCGGGATTTCACACTGGTCATCATCGTGATGGTGGTCGCGCTACTCGCG
Source organism: Nocardiopsis nanhaiensis (assembly GCF_054778635.1). NCBI lineage: Bacteria > Bacillati > Actinomycetota > Actinomycetes > Streptosporangiales > Nocardiopsidaceae > Nocardiopsis > Nocardiopsis nanhaiensis. The sequence continues at coordinate 3,576 of NZ_BAAGZJ010000107.1, read as the reverse complement.
CTCGCCGTCGCGGGGATGCTGGTCCGTGAGGTCCTCTCCGCCGGTCAAGGGACCGAGCGAATGCGCAACATCGCGGTCGCGGTCCAAGAAGGAGCCGCGGCCTATCTGACACGGCAGTTCCGAACCCTCGCGGTCTTCGTCGTAGCCATCCCCCTTCTACTGCTCCTGCTACCCGCCGACTCTTGGGCCATCGCCATCGGTCGGTCGGTCTTCTTCGCCCTGGGCGCCCTGCTTTCGGCGGCCACCGGCTTCATCGGGATGTGGCTGGCCGTGCGCGGCAACGTCCGCGTCGCCGCAGCCGCACGCGGCGGCGGGGAGAGCGACAACCGCAGCGCCATGCGCATCGCCTTCCGCACCGGTGGTGTCGCGGGCATGATCACCGTCGGCCTCGGCCTGTTCGGCGCGGCGCTCGTCGTCGTTCTCTACCGGGGCGACGCACCCATCGTGCTCGAGGGCTTCGGCTTCGGTGCCGCCCTCCTCGCGATGTTCATGCGTGTCGGCGGCGGCATCTTCACCAAGGCGGCGGATGTCGGCGCGGACCTCGTCGGCAAGGTCGAACAGGGGATTCCGGAGGACGACCCGCGCAACGCCGCCACCATCGCCGACAACGTGGGCGACAACGTGGGTGACTGTGCCGGTATGGCAGCGGACCTCTTCGAGTCCTATGCCGTGGTGCTCGTCGCCTCGCTCATCCTCGGCCGCGTCGCGTTCGGTACCGAAGGCCTCGTCTTCCCGCTGCTGGTCCCGATGATCGGTGTCATCACCGCCATCATCGGCATCTTCATCGTGGCGCCCAGGGCCAAGGACCGGACCGCGATGTCCGCGATCAACCGCGGCTTCTTCATCTCCGCCGGAATCTCCGCCCTCCTGGTCACCGCGACCGCCTTCTGGTACCTGCCCAGCAACCTTGAGGAGATGTCCGGGGTCAGCGACTCCGTCCTCGAGGAGGTCGCCGCGGCGGGGACCAACCCCGACCCGAGGTTCATCGCCGTCGCCGCGGTCCTCATCGGTCTGGTGCTCGCCGCCGCCATCCAGCTGCTCACCGGCTACTTCACCGAAACCGACAAGCGTCCGGTCAGGGACATCGGCAACAGCTCGGAGACCGGTGCGGCGACCGTCATCCTGTCCGGTATCTCCGTGGGCCTCGAATCGGCGGTGTACTCGGCACTCGTCATCGCCGGTGCCGTATACGCCGCTTTCCTGCTCGGCGGAGGGTCCATCACCCTCAGCCTGTTCGCCGTCGCGCTCGCAGGTACCGGCCTCCTCACCACCGTGGGCATCATCGTCGCGATGGACACCTTCGGTCCGGTCGCCGACAACGCGCAGGGCATCGCGGAGATGTCCGGCGACGTCGAGGGCAAGGGCGCCGATATCCTCACCGGGCTCGACGCGGTGGGTAACACCACGAAGGCGATCACCAAGGGCATCGCGATCGCTACGGCGGTACTGGCGGCCACCGCGCTCTTCGGTGCCTTCCGCACATCGGTCCAGGAACAGCTCAGCCTCGCGGGGATGGACGCCGATGCCTTCTCCCTCTCCCTGGACCAACCCGACGTCCTGGTGGGGGTCATCATCGGCGCCTGCGTCGTCTTCTTCTTCTCCGGGCTGGCGATCATGGCGGTGGGCCGTGCCGCCGGCCGGGTGGTCATGGAAGTGCGCAACCAGTTCCGTACCCGCCCCGGGATCATGGACGGCTCCGAGAAGCCGGAGTACGCGCGGGTGGTCGACATCTGCACCAAGGACTCGCTCCGTGAGCTGGTCACTCCCGGCCTCCTCGCCGTCCTGGCCCCGATCGCCGTCGGTTTCGCACTCGGGTACGCACCGCTCGGCGCCTTCCTCGGCGGCGCCATCGCCGCCGGTGTGCTCATGGCGGTGTTCCTGTCCAACTCCGGTGGTGCGTGGGACAACGCCAAGAAGCTCGTGGAGGACGGCCACCACGGCGGCAAGGGTTCCGCGGCCCACGAGGCCACAGTGATCGGCGACACGGTCGGAGACCCCTTCAAGGACACCGCGGGGCCGGCCATCAACCCGCTGCTCAAGGTGATGAACCTCGTCGCCCTGATCGTCGCGCCGAGCGTGGTGATCTACGCGGACAACATCGCGCTGCGGGTCGGAGTCACCGTGGTCACGGTCGGTGTGCTCGTCGGTGCGGTCCTATGGTCGAAGAACCGCGGGGCCGGAGACGAGACCGACCTCGCCGAGCTCAGTGGCGAGCAGACACCGAAGGACGCCCCCGAGGCCGGTGACGGTGGCGCAGTCACCGGTGGCGGGGAGCACTCCGGAGACGGTGGATCCGACACCGAAAAGGACCCGGACAACAAGGACGGGGACCGGAAGGAGGAGGCCCGCGCCGGAGATGCCGGTAAGGGCTGACCCTTCGTCGCCACCCCAGGCGCGGCCGCTCGGAACCCCCGAGCGGCCGCGCCGCGTTCTGGGTTGTGTGGGGGCGCCGTCCCCACTGGTGCGGGCGCACCTAACCTGAACAGGCGGTATCGTGCCGGGCCGCGGTCGCTCCGGAGGAGCGTCAACCGACCGGCAGGACAAGTGGTCAAGGGCCGAATGGGTGGTGCAGCGGTGTCGGGGATTAAGGGACTGGCCATCGTCGTGGGGGCCATGGTGGGTTTCATCGCCCTCCTGGCCGTGGTTGCGACGGTGTTGTCGCCGTGAGCCGAACACTGCTGCTGATGCGCCACGCCAAGGCGGAGAACGGATACGGCGTTGCCGACTACGACCGGAAGCTGACCGACAAGGGGAGGGGCCAGGCGGAACAGGTCGGCCGGCTGCTCGCCGAGCGGGGGTACGAACCGGACCACGTCCTCTGCTCCGCCGCGAAACGCACCCGGGAGACCCTTGACGGCGTACTGGCAGTCATGAACATCGGCCCCGAGGTCGACTACACGGACGCCGCCTACCTTGCCGGCCCGGACTCGCTCCTGGAACTGGTCAACTACGTGGACGCCGACGCGCGAACCGTCCTGGTGGTCGGACACAATCCGGCAGTGGCCCAGGTGGCCGCGTCCTTCGTGGGAAGCGAGGCCCTCGTGGCCTACTCTCCGGCGACCGTGGCCGCCGTCGAACTCGACGTGGAGTGGTTGTACGCCGCCCCCGGAACCGGCATGGGAAGCATCCTCAACTGAGGCGCTCGCCTGAATGGCCTCCTGACCGCACACTGGAGGGCCCGACCAGGGACTCGATCGAGGGTTCTGCGATGTGACCCAGGACACGCCAAGAAGCGTTTGCGTGGTTGGGGGCCGAAGGGTAATGTTCTCCGAGTCGCCTCCAACCGGCCCAAGGTCGCGAGGGGGAACGCGAGCTTCTTGATCGAAACGAGCACGGACTCTTCCGTGGGCGTGATCGGATCTTTCGAATCAGACACACTCTTTCTCCACTGAGCCGAGATGGTTCGGGCACTGCCCGGAGCATGTAAGCTCGGGGAGTTGCTTCAGACACCGGGCGGAAACGCAGGGCGAAAGAAGCGAAACGGGCTTTACCCCGATCTTGGGTTTAGTGGAAACACTGCCGAAACCGCCGATTTGGCGGGGTGCGGAACACCTGATAAAGTAAAGAACACAAAGA
>NZ_BAAGZJ010000106.1:0-24174 GCF_054778635.1 Nocardiopsis nanhaiensis | reverse complement strand
ACGGAGGGCCTCCTGACTTACTTCAGGTGTTGATCGAGACAATCCACACCTATGTCGGAGGCCCTCTCTTGTTGTCAAATCAACCCCGCGCTGTACTCAACCTCTGTGGTCAGTACACCTAGGGCGTCCCTTCGGGCACGTCCGAGGACCTGTTTCGGTCCTCACGCCCTAAACGGACTTTTACCAACACTCGCCACAAGTTCCTTGAGTGTGCCCACACCGGGGTGATTACTAAGAGTGATCACATTCATCACTCTGTGAGAAGGAACGATGGCGACAACTAGGCCTTGGGCCGTCCTCGGGGTGTGCGCCCTGCTGGTGACGCCCGCCGTACCCGTCCACGCCGACTCAGCCTGGCTGGACCTGGACCTGTCCTCGACCGACCGGATCGGCCTGGCCCTCGACTCCGAGGGCCTCCGGCTGGAACCCGAACACTCCGCGCGCCTGGCGGGCCAGCCTCGAGGGCTCGCCACCTTCCCCGAGCAGCAGCTCGAGGAGACCGACACCGTCGACGTCGACATCACCGGTGAGGCGCTCACGGAGGCGCGGGGTGTACGCGCCGACGGTATGTGGACCGAGTGGCACCCCACCGAGTCCGGCGGCGGCAGGGTGAGCCTGTCCGAACCCGTCAGCGCGGTGCAGCTCCGCGTCGAACTCTCCGATACCGAGGGCTCGGTGACCGGTGCCCGGGTCCGCCCCGTGGAGAGCTCGGCCGCAGAACCGGAAAAGGGGCCGGAGGAGGGAGCGGACCGCGCGGACGACGGCCCGGAACCCGCGGAAGAGGCCGGTGACGACGACATCGAACCGTTCTCCGCGCGGCTCTTCGCGACCCGGATCGGTTTGGTCGGCAACTCGACCGCCAACGGCCACACGGTCCGCCCCGACGACCACTTCGTGGCCCTGCCCTCACGGAGGGGGCTCGCCAACCGGGGCGGCGGCGAGTACACGGTCCGGGTCTGCAGTACCGGTGACCTTGGTCCCGAGGCCAACCGCGACGAGGACCACGTGCAGCGCTGTGCCTACCTTCCGGTCTGGGACGTGGGCCCGTGGAACATCAACGACGACCACTGGAACGACGACCGGGAGGGCTGGGACGGCCTCGACCGCGGCAGGCCGCAGGCGCAGGCCGCCTACACGGAGGGCCACAACAGCGGCTTGGACGGCTCCGGGCGCAGGGTGCAGAACCCCGCCGGGATCGACCTCGCCGACGGCGCCTTCAACCAGGGGCTCCAACTGCCCACCAACGCCTGGGTGCAGGTCGACTACCTCTGGACCGCCCCCTACCTAGCACGCACCGAAGTGGTGACCGAGACCCAGTCCGATCCGGTCATCATCCGCGACGGTCCCGGAAGCAGCCACGCAACCGTGGGCCTGGCCGCCTACAAGGCCAACGTCGACGTCGTCTGCCGGACCCCGGGCGACGAGGCCACGGGTCCTTTCGGCACCACCGACACCTGGTACCGCATCGGAGAGGACCACTACATCCCCGAGGCCTTCACGGATGGGTCCGACGCCCCGGACTGTGACTGACCGGGCGCAGACCGGTGGGATCCGCACCGGCGGGACGCACTCCGCCGGACCCGCTTCCGCCGACCCGCTCCCGGCCCTACGGGCGGGTGCTGATGACCAGGGTCCCCGCCACCCGGTCGTGCAGGGCCCGCTCCTTGGTGTCGCCGAGCATCGCCATCGACTCCGCCCCGGCGAACAGGTGGCCGAGACACGGCAGGGACTGCGGCAGACCGAAGAAGGCCGAGCGCCCCGCCGCCTGGCCCTGGGTGAGGCGGCCGCCGTCCACCGCGCTGACCACCTTGATCCCCACCATCATCTTGCCGAGGGTGCGGCCCCAGGTGATCAGGTAGAGCCAGTCGTAGAAGAACAGGAGCACGCCCCAGCCGAAGAGGAACAGGGAGCCCCAGAGCGCGCCCTCAGCATCGTTGCCGTTGGCGTTGCCGTTGCCGGTAAGGGCCGTCTGGAGGATCACCATAACGACGAAGAAGGCTGTCGCCGCGATGACCGCGAGTACGTAGTCGATGGCGCGGGCGGCGAGCCGGAGGCCGAAACCGGCGGGACGCAGCTCTGGATCCTGCCGGTCCCCCTGCCCTGGAACCCCTTGCCCCGGCATGTGCGGGGCGCCGTGGCCCGGTGGCGGGGGACCGTACGACCACCCGCCGGGCTGCGGCGGCTGGCCGCCCCGGTCGGGCTGCTGGGGGTTCCAGTAAGGCGAGGACATACAGCCGCCAGTTCCTAGAGTCGAGGAGGTCTTTAGGGCGTGCTCGGCGGTCACACGCCCTAGCGAGCGGGGCGAGCCACGCGGGTGGTTTCTCGGGGGACAGAAGGCAGGTTACCCAGGAGCCGGGTGTCCGCCATACCCGGACCTCACCGGGGCCGGCGCTGGGCGCCGCTGCGGTCTGCCCGCGGCGCACCGGCCGCTGCTGGCCGGGCAACCCCGGACACCCGTCCGTCCGGCCCTTCCGGACATAACGAGGGGCGGCCGTAGCCGCCCCTGTGTGCCGTCTGGCATCCGGCCCGTCCGGCACCCGGTCCGTCTGACCCTTGGCCTGCCTGGAACCCGTTCCGTCTGGTACCTGGTCCGACGCGCAGCGGTGTGTCACATACCGCTGTACGGAACCGCCTCGATGATCTCAACGCCGAGGCGCTTGCCATTGGGCAGTTCGTAGCTGACGTTCTCGCCCACCCGCTTGCCGTTGATGGCGGCGCCGAGCGGAGACTTGGGGGAGTACACGTCGATGGGGGAGCCGCTCTCCTCGCGTGAGGCGAGCAGGAAGGTGACCTCCTCCTCGTCACCGTCGAACTTGACGGTGATGGTCATGCCGGGGCCGACCACGCCCTCGGTGCGGGGCGCTTCGCCGACCCGCGCGGTACGCAGGATCTCGGTGAGCTGGAGGATGCGGGCCTCCATCTTGCCCTGTTCCTCCTTGGCGGCGTGGTAGCCACCGTTCTCCTTGAGGTCGCCCTCTTCCCGGGCAGCCTCGATCTTCTCCGCGATCTCGATGCGCCCGGGCCCCGACAGGTGGTCCAGCTCTCCCTTGAGCCGGTCGTACGCCTCCTGGGTGAGCCAGGTGACGTTTTCATCGCGGGTCTGGGTCACGGGAACTCCTTGTGTACTAGTAGCTAAGGCCACCAGGCGGCCAGAGCTGAACTTACGAGAATATCACCGTGTGCGATCGCGCATCCGCCTTCACGTAGAGCTTCCGGCGGCCCCGGTCAGCCGCGGCCGGTCTCTGCACGCTCGGTCGGCGCGTGTTCGCACTCGGTGTTCTCGGGGGTTCCTCTCCTACTCCTGGTTCCAGACAGGGGGAAGGTTCGGTTGATCGGTGTGCCCTGACCGGTCTTGCTTGATCAGTCTTGCGAACCTTGTTCCCTGCATGAGGCCACTTCTACCGTGGAAGCCTGACGAACCGTTTCAACGGATTGGTTGACCGTTCGGTTCCCGCCCTCCACATCGACCCGTTCAGTACCGACCTCGACCATCTGGTTGTCGAGCGCACGGATGAGGCATTCGGCTCCGTCTGGACTGTTCACCTCGAAGGAGATCCGTGCCTCGGTCTCTGAGGGGGCGGAGGCGGTGACCACCTGGTGGTGCACCCCACCCGCGAATCCGCCGTAACTCGACACGGCGTATCCCCACCCGATGGTGACCAGGACCGCGAAGATGGTCCCGACCACGAAGAAGACGGGCCCGTTGCCGTGGCGCTTGCGTAGCGCTGGCGCGGTGTCGGCACTGTTCACGGCATCATCTTCCGAGGTCGCTGACATTGGGAATCTCCGAGCAAGGGGACGGTGTTGTCTAAGATATCCCCGACCTGACAGCCCCCCTACGCGGCCCGCACGTGAGTCGCCCGCGGTCGGCCACGTGAGCCGTCCGAGCTGTGAGACACGCCGCGAAACCGGGGTGGCGGCGGACGGCCGAGCGGACACCTGTGTCCAGTGGTGGCCGTGTCAAGCGGACGGCTGTGCCAAGCGGCCGTCGACCGAGTCAAGGAGAAGCCTTCGTTGTCCGAGCGCCTGCGGCTTATGGCCGTTCATGCCCATCCCGATGACGAGTCCAGCAAGGGCGCGGCCACGATGGCCCGCTACGTGGAGGAGGGCGCGGAAGTGCTGGTCGTCACCATGACCGGTGGCGAACGCGGTGACATTCTCAACCCCGCGATGGAGCGTCCCGAGATCCGCGAGAACATCACGGAGGTCCGTCGCCAGGAGATGGACCGTGCCCGCGAGATCCTCGGCGTGGACCAGGAGTTCGCCGGTTTCGTCGATTCCGGCCTGCCCGAAGGGGACCCCCTGCCGCCCCTGCCCGAGGGCTGCTTCGCGACCCTGCCGGTGGAGGAGGCCGCCGAGCCGCTCGTGGCGGCGATCCGCCGGTTCCGGCCGCACGTCATCCTCACCTATGACGAGAACGGCGGTTACCCGCATCCGGACCACATCATGACCCACAAGGTCTCGATGCACGCCTTCGACGCGGCCGCCGAGCCGGACGCCTACCCCGACTCGGGAGACCCGTGGCAGCCCCTCAAGCTGTACTACTTCGTCTCCTTCCCACCGGAGCGTTTCGAGGCCCTCGCCGAGACCCTCGCCGAGCGCGGCCTGGAGAACCCCTTCGCGGAGTGGATCGACCGGATCAGGAAGCGGGACCGGCCGCGCTGGGAGATCACCACCAGCGTGCACTGCAGTGAGTACTTCGACACGGCGCACGCTGCGCTCAAGGCCCACGCGACCCAGGTGGACCCGAACGGGTTCTGGTTCGCGGTGCCCAACGAGGTCGTGGCGGAGGCCTGGCCGACCGAGGACTACCACCTCGTCCGCTCCATCGTGGACACCGAGGTCCCGGAGAAGGACCTCTTCGCGGGTGTCCGCGAGGCAATGAGAGTATGAGTGGCATGAACACCCTTCTCGTGTCCTCCGCGGTGATCGCCAGCGACTTCGACTTGGACTCCGACACCGTCACCCCTGGTGTGCTGGGCTTTCTCGCCATCTTCGCGATCGGCGTGGCCCTGTACTTCCTGATGCGCAGCCTGCTCGTCAAGCTGCGCGGTGTCTCTGCGCGGGCCGAGGAGCAGGAGGCCGCCGAGGAGGCGGAAGCTCAGGTTGGCGGGGCTGACACGGCTGAGGACGCGGAGTCCTCCGAGAAGGGGGCCGAGGGGGAGGGGACGTCCGGGGCGGACGCCTCCGGCGGCGGATCCGCGGCCGGCAGCGCCGCTGAGGACACCTCCGCGAAGAGCTGAGCGTCGGCGGGAGCCGACCGGGGACCGCCCCGCCGTGTGCTGGCGGGGCGGTCCCTTTGCACGGGCCCTAGGGGTCCCTGAGCATGACACGTGCGGTCAGACGGTTCCGGTCAGGTGGTTCCGGTCACCCCGCCTCCTTCCCTGCCCGCTCTCGGGCACGGAGCAGCCTCCGCTGTGCGCGCCGCCCGGACGCGACCACGAACGCGGTGGCCCACAGGCCGAACCGCGGCGCGGCGTCCGCCAGCCGCGCCTGTAGGCCGCGCCAGCGGGGGAGCGCGGTCACCGGACGGGGACGGTCGAGGACCCTTCCCACCGCGCGCACCACCTCCTCCGGTCGCAACAGTTTGCCGGAGAACGAGAGCGCCGAGCCCGGGTCGTCGACCTTGTCGTGCAGCATCGGGGTCCAGATCCCGTCCGGGCAGACGCACGAGATGTCGATACCGTCGTGCCCGGCCAGCCGCAGGTCCGCGAGGGTGCTCAGACTGAACCCGATGGCGGCGTGCTTGGAAGCGGCGTACACCGCTTCCCCGGGAACGGCGGTGAGCCCGGCCAACGACACGATGTTGACGATGTGCCCGCCGCCCCGTTCGCGCATGGCCCGGATCGCGGCCACCGTTCCGTTGACGGTGCCGAGCGTGTTGACCCCGACCAGCAGTGCGCGGGTCGCCTCGTCCTGGTCCCAGGCGGGGCCGGTCGCCAGGACCCCCGCGTTGTTGACCCACACGTCGAGGCGCCCGGCCCGGGCCACGATCTCGTCGCGGGCCGCTTCGGTCCGGGTTCCGTCCCGGACGTCCACCTGCAGGGCGTGCGCCTTCGGGCCCAGCTCGGCAGCGGTCACCGCTGCGGCCTCCCCGTCCAGGTCGGTGACCAGCACGGTGTATCCGCGTTCGATGAGCAGTTCGGCCATCCCGCGGCCGAGGCCGCGCCCGGCCCCGGTGACCACGGCACCCGCGGGTACCCGTTCCCGGCCGGTCACACGCCTTCCTTTCCGGTCTCCTGGCCCTGGACGCCTTCCGTGCTCCCGCTTCCCCCCTCCGCGGCCAGCCCGCTCCGAAGCCGCCCGTACGAGATGCCCCCGTGCGCGAACGTCGGTACCACTGGCCAGAACCGCTTCCACGGCGCGAGTTCGGTGGAGGGCAGGATCTGCAGCCAGCGCGGGTCCCGTCGGCACGGGTCGGCCAGGATCTTCTCCTTGACCATGGAGTCGTACTGGTCCAGGGAGTCCTCGAGGGTGTTGGAGTTCGGGCAGATCTCCCGGCCGTAGCGCCGGTGGTAGCCGCGCACCCCGGGGATCCTGGACCGCTCCGGCTGCCAGTTGTCCAGGGCGATGCCGTTCTCCGACGAGACCCACACGCCGTCCGGTGTGTTGAGGAGCAGCGAGTGGTTGCCGTCGGTGTGCCCCGGGGTCCACAGCAGGGTGACGCCGGGGCCGAGCTCGACGTCCCCCTCGAAGGTGACCAGCCGCGACCGGTCGACGCCCCGCAGGCCGTCCGCCACGTACCACGCCCACTGCATCGGGTGCAGTGAATCCAGCGTGGCCAGTTCGCGGGAGTGCACCAGCATGCGCGCCGAACCGAACAGCGGCTGACGCGGCTTCGCCTCGCCCTCGATCACCTCGCTCGAACCGAGGATCATCCTGGGGTCCTGGACGTGCAGGTGGTCGAACGTGCAGAAGTCGATGTCGTCGGGGGTGAGCCGGAGCTTGGCCAGGACGTCCTCCGGCTCGTTGTAGTACTTCAGCATGAAGGCCTCGGCGGCGCGGGTGCCGCCGGGAATCCTCCCCATCAGCTCCTGGAGGTGATGGTAGAACGGCGCCTCCGCCGAACCCGCCGGCACGGTCGGCTCGAACACCAGCGTGCGCGGACGGCCGTTCCAGTCGTCGTACTGCACCACGATCATCCGGTTGATCATCGAGATCATCGGCAGGGTCGGCGCCGAGACGGCGTTGTTGAACGCGAACGCGACCGGGTACGGCGCGGCGGCGATGTCCACCGACCGCACCGCGCGCACCGCGCCCTGCTCCTTGAACCGCTTCTTGTACTCCTTGGCCGCCGCACGCACCGCCGCCAGCCGTTCCCCGCGCGGCCAGACGTCGTGCACGCCGTCGAATTCGGGGACCCCGCGTGCCCCGATCTCCGCCAGAGCGCTCTCACCGTGGTGTTCCGCCATCTCGCCGTCCCTTTCCGGTCGTCGGCCGCTCGGACTCCGGCCCCGTTTCCTCGGGGTGTCCGCCGTTGTGGGCACTTTAGGAAGCGAGCGTGACCTGGAACACTCTTTGCCCGGCCGCAGAGTTAACATTTCCGGACAGAGTGGAGGAATTTCGTGCACGAGTGGGATCTGCCGCGCAGTCCGGCCAGCGCACTGCTGCTCGTCCGCCTCGGTGAGGAATACGGCGTGCCCGCGGAAGAGACCCTGCACGGCACCCTGCTCACCGTCGCCGACCTCGCCGACCCCCGGGCCCTGGTGGCCGCAGGGCAGGAGACGTGCGTCGTGCGGAACCTGCTCCGCTCCGTCCCCGGGATCGAGGCCCTGCCCGTCCTTGCCGGGGCGCGCTACCACCTCACCACCCACGGCATCTGGGGCTTCGCCATCGCCAGCAGCCCCACCCTGCGGTCGGCGATCGCTCTCGGGATCCGTTATATCGCCCTGACCTGGGCTTTCTGTGGAATCTCGGTGGAGGAGGACGGACACCGCCTGCGCCTCCTCCTGCACTCCGAGCACCTCCCCTGGGACGTGCGCCGCTTCTACGTCCAACGGGAGCTGGCCTCGATCATCGCTTTCGGCCGTGAACTCGGGATCGAGAGCGACCGGCTGCTCGAGGTCCGCCTGCGCGACCCCCGGCCGACCGACCCGAAGCCCTACGAGAACCTCCTCGGCCCGAGGGTCGGCTTCCGCTCCGGCGAGGACTGCCTGGTGGTCGCCGCCGCCGAGCTGGACCGGCCGCTCCCGCGCGCCGACGCGCACACCGCCGCCCTCGCCGAGGAGCAGTGCCGCCAGCTGTTGGAGGAGAAGTACGGCAGGAGCGGATACGCGGGACTGGTGCGCGGCCACTTGATGTCCGGGCTGCCGGGGGTGGCCGGTATCGAGGACGTGGCGGGCCGGATGCATGTCAGCGCCCGCACCCTGCGCAGGCGCCTCGAGGACGAGGGGACCTCCTACCGCGCCCTTTTGGACGAGGTGCGCGAGCGGCTGGCCGAGGAACTGCTCAGTACCGGGCTCACAGTGGAGGCGGTCGGCCGGCACCTCGGCTACCGGAACACCCCGAGCTTCACGCTCGCCTTCAAACGCTGGAAGGGCGAGGCCCCGAGGGCCTACCTCTCCTCCCGCCGAGCCAGCCGGTGAGGCGCACGAGCGCTGGTTACGGGCCGGTTCGGGCGCGGCAGGGTTCTGGAAGTGCCGGGACTGCTCGGACAAGTACTGCGCGCGCCAGCGCGTCGTTTGAGGGTTGGTGGCGGGAGACGGGCGGGCGGAGGCCTATAGCAAACACAGACGGCTGGCAGAGTGGGGACATGTCCAACCGCTTGAGCGACGCGACCAGCCCGTACCTCCTGCAGCACGCCGAGAACCCCGTGGAGTGGTGGCCCTGGGGTGAGGAGGCCTTCGCGGAGGCCCGCCGCCGCGACGTCCCCGTGCTCATCTCCGTGGGATACGCGGCCTGCCACTGGTGCCACGTCATGGCCCACGAGTCCTTCGAGCACCAGGCGACCGCGAGCGTGATGAACGCCCTGTTCGTCAACGTCAAGGTCGACCGCGAGGAACGCCCCGACGTCGACGCCGTGTACATGGAGGCCACCCAGGCCATGACCGGCCAGGGCGGTTGGCCCATGACGGTGTTCGCCACCCCGGACGGTGCCCCGTTCTACTGCGGTACCTACTTCCCCCGTGACCACTTCCAGCGCCTGCTCGAGGGGGTGGCCACCGCTTGGCGGGACAAGCGCGCTGACCTGCTGGACCAGGGCGACCGGGTGGTGGAGGCGCTCGGGGCCCCGCGCCGCCTGGCCGCGTCCCCGCCCCCCACCGCGGCCGACCTGGACCTGGCAGTCCAAGCGCTGATCCGCGACTACGACGCCGCCAACGGGGGTTACGGCGATGCTCCGAAGTTCCCGCCGTCGATGCTGCTCTCCTTCCTGATGGCGCAGCACGAGCGCACCTTCCCCTTCCAGACCGCTGACGAGCCCACCCCAGCGGCGCTGATGGCGAGCGGAACCGCCGAGGCCATGGCCCGGGGCGGTATCTACGACCAGATCGGCGGCGGTTTCGCGCGCTACTCGGTGGACGCGGAATGGGTGGTTCCGCACTTCGAGAAGATGCTTTACGACAACGCCCTGCTGTTGCGCGCCTACACCCGGATGGCGCGCCAGCCCGCGGGCGGCGACGCTGCGGAGGCCGACGCCCGCGCCCTCCTGCTGCGCGTGGCCCAGGAGACCGGGGACTGGCTGCTCCGGGACCTGCGCACGCCGGAGGGCGGTTTCGCCTCGGCACTGGACGCTGACAGTGAGGGCGAGGAGGGCACGTACTACGTGTGGACACCCGGCCAGCTGCGCGAGGTCCTGGGCGAGGAGGACGGCGCTTGGGCGGCGGAGCTGTTCGGAGTGACCGAAGGCGGCACCTTCGAACGCGGTTCGTCCGTGCTCCAGCTCCGTGCCGACCCCGGCTCCGCCGAGCGCTACGACCGCGTGCGCGCGGCCCTGCTCACCTCCCGGGAGGGCCGGGTCCCGCCAGACCGCGACGACAAGGTCGTCGCGGCGTGGAACGGTCTGGCGATCGCCGCTCTCGCTGAGGCGGGCGCGCTCCTGGAACGCCCCGCCTGGATCACCGCTGCCCGAGAGGCCGCCGACCTGGTCCTGTCCGTGCACCTGCGGGACGGGCGCCTGGTCCGTACTTCGAGGGACGGCCGCCCCGGCCCCAGTGCCGGTGTCCTGGAGGACTACGCGGACCTCGCCGAGGGGTTGTTCGCCCTGCACGGTGTCACCGGTGAGGCCCGCTACGTGCACGAGGCCGGGAAGCTCCTGGACACCGTCCTGGACCACTTCGGTGACGAGGACGGGGGGTTCTTCGACACCGCGGACGATGCCGAGAAGCTGTTCAGCCGCCCCCAGGACCCCACGGACAACGTCACCCCCTCCGGGCGCTTCGCCGCCGCCTCCGCGCTGCTCACGTACGCGGCGCTGACCGGGAGCGAGCGCCACCGCACCGCCGCCGAAGGGGCGCTGGCCGTCGTCCCGCTGCTGGCCGAGAAGGCGCCCCGCTTCGCCGGTTGGGGGATGGCCACCGGTGAGGCTCTGCTCACCGGACCGCGCGCTGTCGCCGTGGTCGGTGAGCCGGGTGCGCCGGAGACCGAGGAGCTGGTTCGGACGGTGCTGCGCTGGGCCCCGCTGGGCACGGTCCTGTCCCGCGGCGACGGCAGCGACAGCGGGGGAGTGCCCCTGCTGGAGCAGCGCACCGCCGTGGAGGGGAAGGCGACGGCCTATGTGTGTGAGGGTTTCGTCTGCCAGCTCCCGGTCACCACTCCGGAAGCCCTGAAGTCCCAACTGTCCCAGGGGTAGTTCACCCCCGCAGTTTCTCCCACGATGCGCAACCAAGGGGGGTTTGCTGTCGGGTGGGGGCTCCGTGGGTGGGGCTTGGGGTGGCTCGTTTTTGTTGTTGGGTGTGGGTGGTCCCCCACCCACAGGGCTCGACCCACGGAGATCCCTTGAATCCAACCACTGCTAGTGGAGTTCGACTTCGTCGATGATCTTGTCGACCATGTCGGGTCGGTAGTCGGGCTGGCGGATCTCCAGGTACACCGTGGTGGCGGTGCCGGGCGGCTGCATGGCGACGGTGGTGAGGGACCCGTTGTCATTGCACTCGGGCCACTCCCAGGCCAGGCCTTCCCACCCGTCCAACCTGACCTCGCGTTCCTCCGGGGCGCCCGCGCAGGGGTCGGTGTCGGCAACCTTGCCCAGGCTGGGGGAGCCGGGCATCACCGTGGCGTACACCCCGTACGCGGGTTTCTCGGTCTCATGCCAGTCGTCGGCGTCGGTGGCCGCGAGCAGCCCCGGGCCTGCCCCGGCGTCCATCGCGGCCGGTCGGGCGTCGAGGTCGGTGTGGAACTCTTGGGCCCACGCCGACGGGACGTCGACGTGCACGTCCTGGGCGGCGTGCCTGACCGTGGTCAGGGACATACCGGGCTCGCCGAAGGAGGCGGTCATCCCGACCGCGAGGAGCACGCAGGTCAGGACGATGGCCCCGGTGCGCTGCCACGGCATCCTGAACCGGTGCCACCATGGGGTCGCCTCGGACAGGTTGGGCGCCATACGGATGGCCCGGACCCGGTCGGTGAAGGTCTTGGCGTCGCCGGGTCGGCTCTCCCGGTCCACGGAAAGCGCGGACAGGATCAGCTCGTCGAGCGCGGGCGGCAAACCTGGCCGGATCCGGCCAGGTGCGACCCGGACCGGGGGGCGTGCCGGGGGGCGGCCGGTGATGAGTTCGTAGGCGACCGCGCCCAGCGAGTACACGTCCGAGCGAACGTCCAGGTCACCGCCGGGCATGCTCTGTTCGGGGGACATGTAGCCGGGGGTTCCGGCGGCGGCGGTGAAGCCGGAGGCCTCGTCGATCGCCTTGGCGAAACCGAGGTCGGCGACCAGGACGCGCTGGCCGACCGGGGAGGACTGGAGGAGCACGTTCGACGGTTTGATGTCCCGGTGGATCGTGCCGTGCCCGTGCAGCACGGTGATGCCCTGGCCGATCTCCGTGAGCAGGCGGAGTGCCTCGTCCAAGGGCAGCTGGCCGCGCTGGATGAGGTCGGTGACGCTGCCTTGGTCGGCGTAGGTCATCACCATGTACGGACGCCCGTCGGGCAGCACGTCCACGTCGTGCACCGCCACCAGCCATGTGGAGTCGGTCTGGCGCAGGATGCGTGCCTCCTCCAGGAACCGGTGCTGGATGTCCATCTGGTGCGCCCAGTTCTCGGCGAGTACCTTGATGGCGACCGGGTAGTTGAGCAGATCGTCCTGCGCCAGCCAGACTGTGGCGAAGGAACCGGAACCCAGGCGCCGGATGACGCGGTAACGTCCGAAAGCCTCCGGTTGGCTCATTTCCGCCTCGGTCTGTTGGGGGTAAATACGCGTTCGTTGCCCACTAATACACCATCTGCGCCCTCACGTTGGCTTCCGTGGATATGATCCCCTCCCCGGGTAGCGCTGACGCCTTCGGGGCATGGAAACTGGTGGTGCCCCTTCCAGGGAGGAAGCCTTCCAGGGAGGAGGGCCCCTTTGGGTGGGGAGCCCGTTCGGGTTCTGTGCGCCATGTGAATGGCGGATCGGAGAATGTGGAGTTGGTCGGAGCCGGACGGGACCCGTAGACGTCCAATTGACGTGTGACCCTCTACAAGGCGGGTGTAGGTGCCCCACGACGCGGGCTGCCCGCACGCACTACAAAGAGGGCGCTCGCGCGTCCTAATGGACGGTGGGCGCGAAAGCGTCCTGCAAGGTGGACGTGGAAGTGTCCGTATGGACGGCCGGACGTCTGACACAAGCCAGGAAGAGATCAGCCATGAGCAGTAGTGATCACGCAGAACGCGGGGAGACCCCCGCCCCCCGCCGCCGGGTGGCGAGCAATGTCGACGAGGAGCTGGAGGAGCTCGCGCTCCGCGCCAGGGACGGCGACGCGGTCGCGCTGGACGACCTGCTGCGCCGTATCCAGCCCGAGGTGCTGCGCCGCTGCGCCCGGTTCCTCCCCTACCGCCAGGACGCCGAGGAGGCCTGCCAGGACGCGCTCCTGCGTGTGGCCCGCAAGATCGACAGCTTCAAGGGCGACTCCCTCTTCACCACGTGGCTGTACACCGTGGTGTCCAACTCCGCCCGGCAGACCTACCGTTCCATGAAGCGCCGCTCCAACGAGTTCCCCACCGAGGCCGAGCGGATGCCGCACCAGCGGGACCCGCGCACGACCAGCGTCATCGCCGGTTCGCGGATCGACTTGCTGGAGGCGCTCGAGCAGTTGGAGAAGGACCGCCCCAACCTGGTCGCTCCGCTGGTCCTGCGGGACCTGTGCCAGATGGACTACAACGAGATCGCCGCTGAGCTGGATCTCGCTCTCGGCACCGTGAAGTCCCGCATCCACCAGGGCCGCAAGCACGTGCGAAAGTCGTTGGCCGTGACGTAGTGTCCCCGGGCGAACTACTCTGGAAGTATCCCCGTCGGCACATCCGCCACAGGAGTGCGCCGTCTTTCGATCCAGCTCTGAGAGGTTCCGCCAATGGGGCTCCGTAACCCCCTGTACTGGCTGTACGAAAGGCGTCTCGAGCGCCGGCTGACCAGCCAGGAGATTCCTCGCCACGTCGGTGTCGCGATGGACGGCAACCGGCGGTGGGCGAAGAGCAGCGGTCTTCCAGGAGCCGAGCAAGGTCACCAGGCCGGCGCGAACAAGATCTTCGAGGTGCTCGGCTGGTGCAACGAGGTCGGTGTGCAGGTCGTCACCCTGTGGTTGCTGTCCACCGACAACCTCACGCGCGACGAGACCGAGCTCGGCCCCCTGGTGCGCATCATCGAGGAGACCATCGCGCGGTTGCGCCAGGAGGGTTGGAACACACGGCCCGTCGGCGCGCTCGACGTTCTGCCCGATTCGACCGCTCGTGCCCTGAAAGAGGCGGAAGAGGCCACATCCGGCAATCCGGGTCTGGTTGTCAACGTCGCTGTCGGGTATGGGGGTAGACGTGAGATCGCTGATGCGGTTCGGTCCCTCCTGCACGAGGAGGCGGCCAAGGGCACCGAGATCCAGGAGCTGGCAGAGCGCCTGGATATCGAGGATATCGCCCAGCATCTCTACACGCGCGGACAGCCCGACCCCGATCTGCTCATCCGTACCTCGGGGGAGCAGCGTCTCTCGGGCTTCATGCTGTGGCAGAGCGTGCATTCGGAGTTCTACTTCTGCGAGGTCTACTGGCCTGCCTTCCGCAGAGTGGACTTCCTGCGTGCGCTGCGTGCCTACGGTGCGCGCAACCGGCGCTTCGGCTCCTGACCCCCGCTCCTCTCTCCCTTCCCGCACCCGTCCCGTGTGGCGGTCCGTGTCTGTCGACGGTCCGCCCGTAACGCGGAGTTCACCGGGTGCTGGGTTCGGGCACTGGAAAACGGGCTCTCGGGCGCGTAGCGTCGGAGCCAGCGGGTGGTGTACGTCCACCCGTTCGGGAGGCCCCGTCTCATTGATCTTCTCCGCGCTCGCGGGTTGTCGAAGAGGAGGGCCGGACCCGGCCCTCGTGGGCCTGGTCCCGGTCCTCCAAGATCCCGTGACAGCAGGGTGCCCCAGCGGCACCCAAGGGGAGAACGAGTGGCTAGTTCCTCGATCGATCGCCGTGACATCCAGCCCCCCACCGCCCCCGGCGCGGAGGTAGGAGAGGGCTCGAGCGTCTACGTGCTCGACACCAGCGTCCTGCTCGCCGACCCGATGGCCATGACCCGGTTCGCCGAGCACCAGGTCATCATTCCCGTGGTGGTGATCACCGAGCTGGAGAGCAAGAGGCACCACCCGGAACTCGGGTACTTCGCTCGTAACGCGCTGCGCCGTCTGGACGACCTCCGGGTCGCACACGGCCGCCTGGACGTCGCCGTACCGGTGAACGAGCAGGGCGGCACGCTGAGGGTGGAGCTCAACCACAGCGACCCGACGATCCTCCCGGCGGGCTTTCGGCTCGGCGACAACGACACCCGGATCCTGACGGTGGCCCGCAACCTCCAGGAGGGATGCGAGGAGGAAGACGCGGTCGTCCTGGTGAGCAAGGATCTGCCGATGCGGATCAAGGCCTCGTCGATCGGCCTCTCGGCGGACGAGTACCGGGCCGAGCTCGCCATCGAACACGGGTGGACCGGGATGGCGGAGCTCGACGTCCCCGCCCACAACATCGGCGAGCTGTTCTCCGCCGGTGAGAGCGAGATCGAGGAGGCCAGGGACCTGCCCTGCCACACCGGTCTGGTGCTGGTCTCCGACCAGGGCAAGGCCCTGGGCCGGGTCCAGGCGGACAAGTCCGTGAAGGTGGTGCGCGGAGACCGGGACGTGTTCGGTCTGAAGGGGCGCAGCGCCGAGCAGCGCGTCGCCCTGGACCTGCTCACCGACCCCGAGGTCGGCATCGTCTCCCTTGGCGGCCGCGCCGGTACCGGCAAGTCCGCGCTGGCGCTCTGCGCCGGCCTGGAGGCCGTTCTGGAGAGGGCCCAGCACCGCAAGGTGATGGTCTTCCGGCCGCTGTACGCGGTGGGCGGTCAGGAGCTCGGCTACCTGCCCGGGACCGAGAACGACAAGATGACGCCCTGGGGCCAGGCGGTGCACGACACCCTGTCCGCGGTGACCAACGAGGACGTCATCGAGGAGATCGCGGACCGGGGGATGCTCGAGGTCCTGCCCCTCACACACATCCGTGGCCGTTCGCTGCACGACGCCTTCGTGATCGTCGACGAGGCCCAGTCCCTGGAGCGCGGCGTGCTGCTGACCGTGCTGTCCCGCCTGGGCGAGAACTCGCGGGTGGTCCTCACGCACGACATCGGCCAGCGGGACAACCTCCGGGTGGGCCGCCACGACGGGGTCGTCGCGGTGATCGAGAAGCTCAAGGGGCACCCCCTCTTCTCGCACGTCACCCTGAACCGGTCCGAGCGTTCGCCCATCGCGGCCCTGGTCACCGAGATGCTGGAGAACTGACCCGCACGCCCTCCCGCACGCCCGCGCCCTCCCGGCCGCTCGGCCGGGAGGGCGCTCGTGTTCGCGGACGCGGTCGCCGTATTCGGTCAGTGCATCGTGGCGACGAACTTCCCGGCCCGGCGCAGGCGCTCGAGGCTGGCCTCGTACCGGGCCCCGATGACCAGCAGCACCACACCGACGACCGCGAAGGGCAGCCAGTTGGGCAGCAACAGGGTGAGGTCCCACAGGGGCGGCCCGAAGGCGCGCAGCGAGGTGACGAGCAGGGCCGCGCCACCGATGACCAGCACCGCCTGGAGGCGCTGGCGCAGGCCCCACACCGTGATGGCCAGGCCGACGGCGAGCACGGCGGGGACGCGCCAGGCCATGTCGTCGGTCATGAGCACGAGCCACACGGTGGGCCCGAGCAGCAGCGCCAGTCCGCCGCCGTAGGCGAGCCAGCTCGACGGGGTCTCGACGGCCTTGCGCGACCACTCCCAGCCGATCACCAGGAAGGCGATCGCGGGCGGTGCCGTGTAGGCCTCGGGGACGGTCACGTTCCAGGACGCGAGAGCGGTCCACAGGGCGCAGAACATCAGCACGCCGCCGACGACCGAGAGCGCTTCGCGGTGGGGCCGCACCCCGCTGGCCAGGCTCACCACGCCGACCACGGCCAGGGCGACCGCGACCAGTTCCAGGCGGGCCCCCGCCATCACCGTGAGCATGAGGGCTATGGCCGCCCAGAACGCCGCGGGGATCTCTGTGGCCTCCAGGAGTGGGCTGCTCAGGCGCGGGGCGACCGCAGCCACGGCGGCTACCACGGCGATGGGGCCGAAGGCCGCGTACTCGGTCGGGGCGTTCAGGGCCAGCAGCAGGGTGAGGGCGAAGCCGCCCGTGGCCGTCGTGGCCGTCGCGGTGGAGGCCACCGCGGCGAACCGGGTGCGGCCCATGGCGGTGACGACCGACGCGGTCACCGCGGCCACCAGCAGGACCCCCACGGTGCTGTAGCGCTCCGAGAGCGCCCAGCTCAGCGCGAGCAGCATCGTGGCCAGACCGGTCAGCCACGGCATCCAGGAGAATCGGCCGTCGCGGACCAGCGCGGCCCCGGTCAGGAGCAGGGCACCCACAGCCAAGGTCCACACCATGGCCGAGAGGAAGGGCGCACCCACAGCCACCGGCAGCGGCACGAGGGTCAGCGGTGTAACCAGAGCGAGGGCAGGGACCGACTTTTCGCGGTCCAGGAGCCACACGGCGCCCAGGGCCAGCACCCCGGCGACGAGGAGGCCGATGGGGACGGTCACCGCGCTGAGGGTGTCGGGCGGCCCTTGGATCCCGATGAACGTGTGCGCGGGGTCCAGGAGCGCCTCGAGCGGAGCCGCGTAGGTGCCGTGCGTCCAAGAGAAGAAGGACAGCGCCGGGATCCCGCGCGGGCCCACCACCAGCGGGGCGACGGCCAGCAGGAGCAGCCCCAACACGCTGTACGGGAGCGGTGCGGCCGGCGGGGCCGAGCCGGTTGCTTCCGCCGGCTCAGCCGCAGCTGAGTGCTCAGCGGCCTCCGCCGGCCCACCCGGTGCGCTCGGCCTCTCGCGTTCCGTGCGGCCGACGACCAGTGCGGCCGCGCCGAGGAGCAGGGTGATCCCGCCGAGGAGCCACCAAGGGGTGTGGCCCTGGTCGGGGGTCCCGAGGGTCGCGGTGGCGACCAGCGCGGCGAACCCGGCGATGAAGACCCCGGACCCCGTGAAGACCGTCAGCCCGTACACGAGCCGGGCTTCGGTACCGGGCTCCTTGCGGTGGTGGGCCAGGGTGGAGAGCAGGACAGCGGTGGCGGTCAGGAGCAGTGCTATCAGGGTGAGGTGTTGCTGCGGCAGCGCCCAGATCAGGGCGAGCGCCATGGTGGCCAGTCCGGTCAGGCCGGGTAGCCAGCCGACGGTGGACGGCAGGCGGGTGACCCACAGGAACAGGGCGGCACCGATCAGGAGCGTCCACAGGACCGCCACGGAGAACGGCGCGCCCAGCAGTACCGGCAGCGGCACCAGGGTGAGCGGGGCGACCAGCGCGAGGCCGGGCACGGACAGCCCGCGGTCCAGCAGCCACACGGTTCCCAGGGCTAGCGCTCCGGCGACCACGATCCCGAGGGCGACGCCGATCGCGCTCGCGGTGTCCGCCGGGACCGGGATGCCGACCAGCCCGTGCGCGGGGTCCCACAGGACCGACGCCGGCGCTGCGAACCCGGTGTGCTCCGAGGAGGCAACGGGTGCGGGAAGGCCGCGTCCGACCACGGCCGGGGCGACCGCCAGCAGGAGTAGGCCCATCATGCTGAACGGGCCCGGTACGCCCGCCGCGGCCTGGTCCTTCGGCTCGGGTGCCTTCATGCGGTCCGCGTGGCCGAGGACCAGCGCGGTCGCGCCGAGCAGGAGCGTGATGGCGCCGAGCAGCCACCACGGCACCTGGCCCGCGGCCCCGAGCGTCGCGGAGGCGATCAGGGAGGTGAAGCCGAAGGCGAGGGTCGCGCCCCACACGGTGCCCGTCAGCCCGTACACGAGCTGTGCCTTCGACTCCTCGGCGGCGGGGGAGAGGCGGCGGTGGGCCAAGGCGGAGAGCAGGACAGCGGTGGCGGTCAGGAGCAGTGCTATCAGGGTGAGGTGCTGTTGCGGCAGCGCCCAGGACAGGGCGAGCAGCATGGTGGCCAGTCCGGTCAGGCCGGATAGCCAGCCGACGCTGTACGGCAGGCGGGTGACCCGCAGGAACAGGGCGGCGCCCACCAAGAGGGTCCACACGACCGCGGCGGCGAGCGGTGCGCCCAGCAGTACCGGCAGCGGCACCAGGACGGGCGGCACGGTCAGGGCCAGCCCGGCAGGCAGCCAGTGGCGCTCGGTCAGAGCCACGACGCCCAACGCCAGAGCACCCACGAGAAGGAGTGCGAGGGAGTAGCCCACGGCGGAGAGGAAGTCGGTCTGCGCCGGAAGGCCGAGCGCGGAGTGCGCCGGGGCCCACATCGCCTCCGCCGGAGCCGACCAGGACTCCTGTGCGGAGAACAGGGTGAGCGCCGGCGTGCGTGCGGGCAGGGCCAGCAGCGGTGCGATCGGGAGCAGAAGCAGCCCCACCAGGGTGAACAGCGCACCCAGGTCGGTGGGCCCGGAGCGCTCTTCGGTGGCTCCGTTCCCGGCGGCCCCGTGCGCTCCTGCGGCGCCGTGCCTCTTGGCGGGGTCGGGCAGGGAGGACGGGGTCGGCACCCGGCTCAGCAACAGGGCGGTCGCCCCGCTCAGCAGCACGACGGCGGTCAGCATCCACCACTGGGCCTGGACGGTGCCCTCCCCACCCCGGTTGACGGCCAGGAAGAAGGCACCGACGAGCAGGGCCAGGCCCCACAGGAGGGCGCTGCCCATGTACAGGACTGCGGCCCGGTCGCCCGGCCGCGGGCGTCGGCCCGGGACCGCGAACCGGCGCGCCCCGGCCGCGCAGACCACCGCGGCAACGGCCAGGAACAGCAGGGCGGCGAGGGTCGTGTACCGCTCGGGCAGCGCCCAGGCCAGTCCGGTCACGAGGGTCAGCGCTCCGGTGATCACCGGGACCGCGCTCAGGCGGCCGGGCAGGAGCGCGGAGCCCAGGACGAGTCCGCCGCCGACCACCAGGGCCGTCCCGACCGCCACCGTCTGCGGCAGGCCGAGGAGCAGCGGGACGGCCAGGAGCGTGACCGGTGCGAGGAAGGCCAGCGTGGCGGGCAGGGCGGAGCGGCGCAGCAGCAGGACCGCGCCCGCGGCCAGCCCGGCCGCGACCAGGACCCCGGCCAGGAAGGCGAGGTTCTGCGGCGGCTGGGTGGCCGTCTGCTCCAGGCCCATCAGCTCCATGGCGGGGGCGGTCATCTCCGCCGGGGCGTGGCCCCACAGCGACGCCAAGCGGGGGAGCACGGGCAGGTGCGCAGGGCCCGCGACCAGCGGCATCAGCGCCAGGGCACAGAGCCCGACGGCCGTGTATCCGGTGAAGTACTCGGAGGAGGCCGTCGCGGGGCGCCGCCAGCGGTCCAAAAGCAGGCCGGCCACCCCGGCGAGGAGGAGGACGGCGGCCAGCGCCCACCGGTCGTCGGGCATGCGTCCGGTGGAGCCGAAGTCGGCGAACACCGCCACGGCGGTGCCGCCGAGTGCGAGCGCACCGAGGACGAGTGCGGAGGCGTGCAGGGTCCGGACGGGTCCGTCCACCCGCATGAGGCCGAGGCGGCGCACGACCAGGACGTCGGCGAGCGCGGTGGCGGCGAGCACGGGCAGCAGCCACAGGGGGGAGCCGTCGGTGGGGAGCGAGATGACCAGTAGCAGCGGGATCGGCTGCGTGAACAGGGCCGCCAGGACCCAGGGCGAGCGCAGCGGCACCAGTGCCGGATAGATCACCAGGAGCGCGCTCATCACCGCGAGGGCCGCGGCGGTGTACCCGGGGCCGTTGGTGATCTGGTCGGCCAGGAGCCACAGTGCGAGAGCGTCCACGCAGAGCAGCCCGGCGGCCAGTGCCCCGAAGGTCTCGGCAGTGGCGTTCAGACCGCGCTTGTACAGCGGGTGGGCCAGCCCGGCGAAGGCCAGGGTGGTGGCGCCGAGCACGGCGGTGCGCGCACCGGTGCTCATGTCGCTCCACGTCCAGATGGCGAAGACCAGGGCGGCGATGCCGACGAGGAGGCCGCCGAGGCCGAGGATGATGTTCTGGGCTGAGCGGCCGCTGACCTCGCCGCCCGGTCCGGTGGAGGCGGGGTGACCGGTCTGGTGCGCGGTTCCGTGCGCGGCCGCGGGGGTCGGCTCGGCCGCGGGGGTGGGGAGCGCCGGTTCGGGCGCGGGGGACTCGGCGGGAGCTTCGGCGGGGGACTCCGCGGGTGCCGGGACGGCGGCGGCCGGGGCCGCTTCGGGGGCGGCTTGCTGGGTCGCGCCGCGGGCCGCCTGTGGTGCCGCCTCAGAGGCGGACTGGGGAGATGCGTCCCGGGGCTGGGCCGGGGAGCGCCGCATCTCGGACTCCCAGCGCAGCCGGGCCAGGACGCCGGGGCGTTCCAGGACCAGGGTCTGCTCGCGTTCGCGCAGGGAGGTCAGCTCGGTGTCGATCCACCACAGGCGGTGCGCGGTGGGGCCACTGAGACTGAGGCCGCAGGTCGGGCACATGTACACGGCGTCGGCCAGCGAAGCACTGCAGTCGGGGCAGTGGCGCGGCGCTCCCGGCGGAGGCGGTGGCAGTCCTTGGGCGTTCATGGTGGCCATGCTCCTCGCGGCGGCCGCGGGGCACATCGGTACGGATACTCAGACGGCCCCTGTGCGCACTACTCAGGGATGACTCCTCGGAAAGTGTCGCGCCGGTTCGGACGGCGCCGTCCCGGTGAGGTGGGTCTCGATTCGGCCCCCGCGAGACGATCACCACAGGCCTGCCCGATTGACTCGGTCTTGACTCTTCGTGTTGAAGGGCAGGTCACAGGCCTGGCATAGGGGCACATTCCGTGATGTGAGTCAGGACACAGTAAAACTGGCGTTACTTTGCCGTGACGGTGGTGCAGGCTGAGGTCGCTGCACAGTGAATCCCCCTCCCGCGTGGGAGCCCCACCCCGTGGTCGGTCGCACGGCGAATCCGTCCCCATCACGGCAGGTCAGCGGGCCACGCGGTCCAACAGCGGCGAACCACACCACGCGAACGTCCCCGAGGTCACGCGTGTGCCGACGTGAAAGGGCGATTTTGCTACTCAACCGGATCTCACTGCGCCAGATGAGCGCGGTCGGAGCCGCCGCGCTGGTCGCGGGCGGCATGTTCAGCGTCTCGGCCTTCGCCGAGACCGACGAACTCGACCCGCGGCAGGCCGCTTCCGAGGCAAGCGTTCCCGAACAGCCCGAGGAGCCGGCCGAGGACTTCTTCGCCGCATCGCCCGACTCCGACGAAGCCGAGCGCGACAACCAGCGCGAGGCGACCCGGGACGAGGTGCAGGCCGCGGCCGACGAGGCCGTCCAAGCCGCCAGCGGCACCGGGGCGGAGATCCAGGAGCCGGAACCCGAGCCCGAAGCGGAGGAGACCCCCTCCGGCGGCTCCTCCGACGAGTCTTCCGGGGCCGCTTCGGTCCCCTCCGGTTCGGCCAAGGACATCGCTCTCCAGATGGTGCTGGACGAGGGCTGGGGTGCCGACGAGTTCCACAGCTGCCTCGAGCCCCTGTGGGAGAAGGAGAGCAACTGGGACCACACGGCCGAGAACCCCAGTTCCGGTGCGTACGGCATCCCGCAGTCCCTGCCCGGCAACAAGATGGCCAGCGAGGGCGACGACTGGCAGACCAACCCGGCCACCCAGATCGCCTGGGGCCTCAGCTACATCAAGGACCGCTACGGAAATCCGTGCGGCGCATGGTCCCACTCACAGGCCAACAACTGGTATTAATAGGTTTTTCCCTGCCCTAAACCCCCTTTTGGGAAAGGCAATCGTGCTACTCAACCGAATGTCGCTGCGGAGTACCGCGGCCGTCGGTGCGGCGACCCTGGTCGCCGGCGCGACGTTCGCCGTCTCCGCCTTCGCGGACGACGGTGTGGACCCGGACGTGGCCGCCAGCGCCGCTGTGCCGCAGTCCGACGAACCCGCGGCCGACACCGACGAAACCCAAGACGAGGAGTTCTTCGCGTCCTCGGAGCAGCTGTCCGAGGACGACCTCCGGGCCCTGCGCGAGGACGCGCAGGACCAGCGTGACGCTGCCAGCGGCGAAGGGGTGCTCAGCACCCAGGCCACCGGCAGTGACATCGAGGAGGAGGAAGAAGAGGAGGAGGAAGCCGAGGAGACGCCCGAGTTCACGGGCGACCCCAAGGGCATCGCCCGCGAGATGGTGTCCGCGGAGGGCTGGGGCGACAACGAGTTCGACAGCTGCCTCGAGCCCCTGTGGGAGCGGGAGAGCAACTGGGACCACACGGCCGAGAACCCCAGTTCCGGTGCGTACGGCATCCCGCAGTCCCTGCCCGGCAACAAGATGGCCAGCGAGGGCGACGACTGGCAGACCAACCCGGCCACCCAGATCGCCTGGGGCATCGGTTACATCAAGGACCGCTACGGCACTCCTTGTGAGGCCTGGGCCCACTCCGAGTCCGTCGGCTGGTACTAGGGCCGCCTGAGACTCTACGGCCGCCAAGGCCCCCAAATCTGCTGCGGCCTCCCGAAGCCGCCAAGGCCGCTGGGGCCGCCGAAGGTCGACCAAGGTCCCAGGGCCACGAGAACGGCCCCACGCACGCGTGGGGCCGTTTCCTTGTACGCGGTTCCTTGTACGCGGGCCGGAGGGGCGTCAGCCGAGGGGCTCGAAGGTCTCGATGACGTCCTCGTGGATGTCGTCGTAGTCACCGGCCTCCTCGCGGGGCACGTTCACGTTCACCAGGTAGAACTGCCGGTGGTCGCCCCGCTCCGCGATCACCGCGTAGACCCAGAACGTGCGCTCCTGGTTGGCCCAGCTGGTGTTCACGAGGTCGGCCTCGACCATCGCCACGTCCAGCCCTTCGAGACCGGTGTCGAAGTCGTCCCGGTCGAAGTCCTCCTCGTCCTCGACCACGTAGCCGCTGGTGGCGTCGCCGTCGATGTCGGTGCCGCCGTCGGTCTGCTCCAGGAACTCGGCGGCGGTGCCGGTGTGCTGGGTCTCCTCCCAGCTCTCCACCGTGATCTGGTGCTCCATGCCCGGGGCGACGAAGGTGACGAAGGCGTCGTCTTCGCTGTCGTCCACGGTCCAGCCGCCCGGATAGTCCATCGAGAACCAGTCGGACGTGAACGGCTGCAGGTCGTCATCGTCGTACTCGGGCGGGACGCCGTCGACCTGGGCGTCCTCGTCCCGGTCACCGCCGCCCGGCTCCTGGTCCCGCTCCTGACCGCGTTCCTGGCCCTGGTCGGCGCGCTGGTCGGTGTCCGAGCCGCTCCCGGAGTTCAGCGACACCATGACCACGATCGCCCCGACGACCAGAATCGCCAGCGCGGTCGCGCCGAGCGCCACCATGGACTTCCCGGAGCCCCCGCGCCGCTTCGGACCCTCGGGGCCGCCGGCTGCGTACATCCCGCCGCCGGGGCCGCCGTAGTGCCCCTGTCCGTACTCCGGACCGTGCCCGTAGTCGTGCTGGCCGGGATAGGGGCCCTGGCCGTAGTAACCGCCACCGCCGTGCCCGCCCGGGTGCGGCGTCTGCGGGCCGCTGGCGTACTGCTGTGCCGGGTATCCGCCGCTGCCGTGGCCGTGCGCCGGGTAGCCGCCGCTGTGGCCTCCACGGGCCTCCTGGGGGCCGCTGTCGGTCAGTCCGCCCGCCGCCGCTGCGCCCAGGGCGCCGCCGAC
>NZ_BAAGZJ010000105.1:0-24346 GCF_054778635.1 Nocardiopsis nanhaiensis | reverse complement strand
GCCCTTCATCGTTGGTGTGGAGGTCGTGGTTGGTCATTGTCACCGTGGTGGTTGCCTGTTCTCGCCCTGCTTGTGTCAGTTAGTGAAGGTTATCCCTTGGTGTCCCACTTGAGCCTGACACAGAGGGCACAGGCACCGATCTCCGAGCTGGGCTCCTTCGCGGCCGGGCTGGGGCGCGATCGAGACGCTGCGATCGCCGGGCTGAGTCTGCCCTACAGCTCCGGGGTGGTCGAAGGTCACGTCAACCGGCTCAAGATGCTCAAGCGCCAGATGTATGGACGGGCCAAACCAGACCTGCTGCGCAAACGCGTCCTCGCCGCATGACGGCGGCCAGCAAGGGGGCGCTTCATCAAATCCGTGCCAGAACCACTTTTCAAACGACGTTGACAGCAGTGCCCCACCGGCTCACGTCGTAGAGCCGGCAGGGCAATGTCGCGAGGGTACCAAGCAGTCAGGTCATATGTCCGCGGATCCTTCGCTCCAGCCAGTAGAGCCCCAGGTTGCCCAAGAGCGCGATCGCCAGTATGAGGAACACGACCGCGTACATCCGGGGCAGGTTGAGAACCGCATAGGAGCGGTCGATAACCAGACCGAGCCCCTCTTTCGACGCGAAAAGCTGGGCGATGATCACGGAGATGAAGGAGATACTGAACCCGATCCGGACGCCCACCATGATAGAAGGTCCGGCGTCGGGGATCACAATGCGCGACATCGTCTGCCAACGGTTGGCGTTGAGGGACCTGCCGAGCTTGAGCAGGGTCCGGTTCGTCTGGCTCACCGCCGCTGATGTCGACATCAAGATGGGGAAGAAGGCCGAGACCGCGACCATCGCCACTTCGGCTCCGAAACCGATACCGAAGATCATCAGGAAAACGGGGAAGAAGATGATTCGCGGGATCGCGAAAAGCGCGGTCGCAATCGGATGGAAGACGTCGTTGAGGTAGCGGGACCGACCCAACACGTACCCCGCAGGAAAGCCCGTGAGTACGGCGAGGAGGAAACCGACTGCCACCGCGTAGGCGGTTGCGGCCAGCGGCGAGTAGATCCATCCGTCGAGGAAGCCGTCGACGAGGTCGACCAGTGTCTCACCAGGGGCGGGTACAAGCTCGGTCCACGGTGCCACCAGGTACCACACGCCGATGGCGGCAAGGGGCACCGCGAGCCGGAAGAGATGCAGGGTTGGTCCTGTTGCTCCGGGTGCGCCGGAGGGAACGGACGTTCTCTTGGGACTGATCGTCTGTGTCGTCATGCCATGACTTCCGTTCACGTTCCTTGCATGTCGCGTCGTACGCGACGCTCGAAATACTTCAACAGTGAACTGGCCGACACCGCGATGACCGAGACGATGATGATATAAGCGTACATCTCTTCAATGAAGAAGGCCCGGTAATTATAGCCGATCTGGAATCCGATTCCGTGGGAGGCCAGAATGAACTCCATCGCGATGGTCCCGATCATGGCGTAGATGAAACCGAGTGTCAGGCCCGGAACTGTCAGAGGAATCGCGGCCGGCGCGAGAACCTTCAAGTACAACTGGCTCCGGGAGCAGTTCAGCGAGCGCGAAAGCTTGATGAGTGTCGGCCGGACCGCGCGGAGCGCCACCATCGTGTTCAGGGCGATGGGGATCACGGCCATCGTGGACGCGATCGCGATGATGGGTGCCGGCCCCAATCCCAGAAAGGCGAGAAGGACGGGGTAGAACACCAGCGTCGGCATGGAGTACAGACTGACCAGGTACGGCTCGAAGACCGCGCCCGTGGAGGGGGATCGCCAGAACAGGATGCCGAGAGCGATCCCGACGACGACGCCGATAAGGAAGGCCAGCAAGACGCTAATCCCGGTGGCCGCGAGGTCATCGACGAAATCCGCACTGGGAACGATCTCCACCAGCGGTGCGAGCATGCGCGAAGGTGGCGGAACCACCAGCGGATCGATAATCGACAAACGCGCGCATACTTCCAGAAGCATGACGGCGACCAGGACGATGATGGTGCGGACCACGGCCGGCGAGCTGAACCTGACAGCGGGGACGCCGCGGGGACGCTGCGGGGTGGTAGTGGCGCTCATGTCAGCTCTCCGAAGGACACCAAGGCCTTCTCGGCCTCGACCCGGAGCTCTTCCCAGACCTGAGCTGTGATCTCCTGGAAACGGCGGCTCGCCATGGTCGTGGGCTGGCGCGGACGGTCGAGGTCGACCTGGATCTTGGCCTTGATAGTGGAGGGCCGGGCCGACATGACCCACACCTCGTCTGAGAGGTAGACGGCCTCTTGGATGTCGTGGGTGACGAAGAGGACGCTCTTGCGGGTCTCGTCCCACACGCGCAGGAGCTCGCGGCCGATGAAGGTCCGTGTCTGCTGGTCCAGTGCACCGAAAGGCTCGTCCATGAGCAAGATCTGAGGATCCAGCACTAGGGCGCGGGCGATGGCGACCCGCTGCTTCATGCCGCCGGAGAGTTCGCGCGGGTGCCGGTCCATGAAGCCGGCCAACCCCACGAGTTCGATGATCTCGCGGGCTCGTTCGAGCCGTTCGCGCTTGTCCACGCCCGCGATCTCCAGGCCGAAAGCGACGTTGGAGAGCACCGTACGCCAGGGCAGGGTGGACTCCTCCTGGAACACCATGGCAGTGTCCCAGCGGGGGCCCTGGACGCGTTCGCCGTTGATGGTGACGTGCCCGCGCGCCGGTGTGAGAAGGCCTTCGACGACGTCGAGAAGGGTGCTCTTACCGCAGCCGCTGGGACCGATGATCGATATGAACCGCCCTTCCGGAATGGTTCCGGAGACCTCTTGGACTGCTTCCAATGTCCCGCCGTCGGTGGTCGTGTAGGTGACCCCGATCCCGTGCAGGGACACCCCGCCGGTGTGGTCCGAAGATCGCTCTTCTGGGCGTGGCTGGTCGGTGTTGGGGCTGTTCACGCTCATAGTTGCTCCGTTCACATCGTTGACGAGTGAGTGACCTCTCCGGTCAGGTGCTGAATTCATCGACGATGATGTCGTCCAGGTCGATCTGGTCCGGATCCAATTGGCCGAGTTCGGATCCCGCAACGACGTTCTCTTCGATGCCGGCCCTGTCGATCTCCAAAGAGAAGGCGGGCCTGGTCTGCTCAAGAGTGCTCCGTGCGACTTCCAAGGGGAGTTGCGTACGCTGCGCGAAGAGCTCGGCGCAGCCGTCCGGGTCCTGGTCCAAGGCGGTGACCGCGTCTCTGTGGACTTGGAAAATGCCGCGGATGATATCGGCGTGGTTGTCGATGAACTCTTCCGTGGCCCAGAAAGAGGTGTCGACCCAGTCGTCGATGTAGTCGGCGGTGCGGAACAACATGCGGGCGTGGGACTGGTCGATGAGGTTCTCGGCCAGGGGTTGTGAGCTCCAGGTGGCGTCGACGACACCTTGGCTTGTCGTGGTCCACGACTCCGGGGAGGAGCCCACCTGCACGATTTCCACGTCCTCGCCGACGACCATTCCCAGGTCGGTCACGACCCGGTGGGCGAAGTAATCGCTGATGGAGCCCGGTTGGCTCACCGCTATGCGCTTGCCGCGCAGATCCTCGATGGCTTGGATGTCGGAATCGTAAGGCACCAGGAACTCGACGTCTGGCTCGTTGAAGGCGCCGCCGATGAGCTTGAGCTGTTGGTTTCCTTGCTGTACTGCGGCGAGGCCTCCCAGGGTCGAGGGCATCCCGAAGTGCATTCCGCTCAGGATGCCGCGGACTGTGTCTGTGCCGCCGCTGAACCCGACGAGGTCGAGGTCCAGGTCCGCCTCTTCGAACAGCCCAAGCTCCTCAGCGATGGTCAGGGGCGCCGAGTGGATGGTGGCGTCCAGGTGGGTGATGGCGATATCGCCTGTGAAACCGCCGCTGCCGGCGGCGCAGCCGGAGGTACTGGTTAACACGGCACTTCCGGTGCCGGCCGCAAGGGCCAGGCCGATGAACCTTCTGCGGGGAAGCTGTGCGGGGGACATCCAGGACTCCTTCGGAACGCGCGGAAGGGTGAGCCGGGAGCTGGTGACGAGCGGTCCTGCGCAAGTTCGGACAGGGACGGGCAAGGTACTCGCCGTGCTCGGCCGTCATCGGTCGTCTTTGCCCGGACGGCGTCTGTGAGTGCAGAGGAGGACCGAAGCCCTCTTGTGTCGTGCATCACGAAAGTTAACAGAAACACTTTCTTCATACAAGAGTCACTATTTGTAGTTATATTTGTTCATACAGTTATTATTCATGGCAGGAGCTTCCCTTCCTCGGCTACAATCTCGCCGCCTCTGTGCATTCGGCGGCGTGTCAACAAGTAACTTTCTGTCTTAAAGAATACTTATCTGCCTAAAGGACAGTACGCTCGGTTACGAGTAGGATCGCTCGTGCGGGATACCGGTGACAGCCGGTCGAGCGCCGCCCAGGTGCGTGCGTCGCCCCAGCTCGTTCGCAAACGGGTCGGCGTGGACGCCCCCGGTCTGCGCCCCGAGCTATTGGCGCTGATCGAGCCGGAAGTACGCGGCGACCCGCCTTCGTCGCTGCCTTTGACGGCCAGGTTCACCCATGCGTTGGCCGCTGAACTGTCCTGCTGAGCCACCACATCAGCGCGGACACTGTCTCTGACCTGTTCGTGTTCTTCACAGCGTGGACCACATCCGCGCCAGGGCCAGGTTTCGAACGACGCTGACAGAGCATCGCTAGGGTTGACAAGCGGCGAGCAGCCCGGGTAGCCGACGTGCAGCTGCGAGACTGTGGCAGAAGAACACGAACGGAGGTCGTATGACGGCATCGCTGCGCGGCGCGTCTGTCGTAGTCATCGGTGGGAGCTCGGGTATCGGGTTGGTCACCGGCCAGATGGCGCACGAGGCGGGAGCGCAGCTCACGATTGCAGGACGGGACGCGAACTGCTTGTCCGATGCGCGAAGCCAGTTCGGTGATGACGTCAGGACGGCCATGCTCGACATCTCCGACGAGTCATCCGTCAAAGGCCCTGTTTGCCGGCTAGCCCGGCCTGGACCGCTACCGGGGCACCAGGCGGGCAAGCTCCGCGTCGACCAGGCCGAAGCCAGGGCTGAGGCCGCCCTGGCGGCAGGCACCTGCTGCGCTACTCCGATCCCACCTCAGAGCTGAGGACTTGTGTAAGCAGCTGTTGGAGGGGCACCTTCACCCTGCCCAACGGAGCATTCTGGCAGTGAGATGTCTTGAAGCCCCGAGGATCCACACCTCAGAGCTCGATGGGTTCACGGCTGATGGACTCCTCGAGTTCCCGAGCGGTCCTGCGGAGAACCGCCCCGGTCTCTTCGATCCAGCTCCAGCTGGTTCGGTCGACTGGCGCGGACACACTGAGTGCCCCCAGCGGGGACGAGGAGGCGATGACGGCTACCGCGACCGAGATCACCCCGTCCTCGCTCTCCTGGTCGTTGACCGAGAATCCCCTGTCACGCACGATCTCGAGGTCTCCCCGCAGGCGCTCCAGGTCGGTTACTGACCGGTCGGTGGCGGCCGGGAGGGAGGCATGGCCCGCGAAAACCTTGTCCAGCTCTGTTTCTCCGAGCTGGGCGAGGATCGCTTTGCCCGAGGCAGAACAGTTGGCCGGCAGCGTCGTACCGGTTCTGGCCGCGACCCGCAGCACGTGCGAGCTTTCGACGGCGTCAAGGTAGCGGACCGTGGTCCCTTCCATCTGCGACAGGTGAGCGGTCTCTCCACAATCGGCGGAGAGCCGCTCCAGAAACGGCCGTGCCTTGGAGCGAAGGTCGAGGTTGCGAACGGTCGCCAGACCGATCTCCACGAGGACCGGACCGGGAAGGTAGATCCTCTGAGTCGTATCCTGGCGGACGAATCCGTGGAAGATGAGCATCGCCAAGAGTCTGTGGGCGGTGGAGTGAGCGACGTTCAGATACCCGCTGGCGTCCGACAGGCGGAGTTGCGAGTTTTCCCGGAAGAACAGCAGCAGGCGGAGCGCCTTGTCGACCGAAGAGATGGGGTAGGTCGGCCACTCTGTGTTGTCACTATCAGTCTGCACACCAGAATCCTACTAGAAGTTCAGAGCGAGGCCAGCGATGCGCGCTGCCGCATCGATCCCCTCAGAGTCACAGCGAGGCAGCGTTATCGCAGCTAAGGGCGCATTTTGAGCATACGGTGGGCGCGCCCACAGCCTCGGCGCGAGATGACCTGCAACTCGTGGACAGAAGTTCTTTCCTTTCCGAAGAAAACTATCCCTGGCCAGGTCAATGAGCCCGCAGTGGCCGCAGACCCTCCGGGAGTCCCTCTTCCTTGTCCTGGACGACGTCGATTACCGCAGCCGTCGGCTGACGAAGCGCTTCTTCGATTGCGGTCGCCAGGTCCTCATCCGATTCGGCCCGGGCTCCGAAGGCTCCGACCTGGCGGGCGAACTCAGCCAGGTCCGGGTTGCCATGGAAGACGCCCGCGTAGCGGCCGCCGTGTGAGTACCGCTGGCGGTCGCGAGTGTTGCCGTAGGAGAAGTTGTTCACGACGAGGTTGACCACCGCAATTCCTTCGCGCACACACGTTTCCAGGTCCTGTGCGACCATCCAGAAACTGCCGTCTCCACTGATCGCCAGCACGCGTTCGTCCGGCCGCGCCAGGGCCGCCCCCATGGCTGCGGGCAGCCCCCAGCCCATCGCTCCTCCGGCAGCGGCGAAGTGGCTACCGTTCCCGGAGAAGTCGACGTGGCGTTGTATCCACGGCCCGAAGGTGTGCACGTCCTGGACGGTCACGATGTCCTCGCGCGAGGCCAGACGCTGCACCTGGCGCGCTAGGGCGGCAGAGCTGACGCCGGGAGTCGAAAGCGCTCCTTCCGGCGATGAGGGCAGTGCGCGGGTCGCGTCGTATTGCGCACGCAGGGCCGCGAATCTGCGGGACCGAGCGCTGGCTTGGTCGACGTATCGGTCCACGAAGCTCGGCAGGGCGTTGCTGAGCGCGTGCGCACCGGCCCCTGCATCGCAGACCATGGCCACATCTGGTTCGTATACGCGCCCGAGTTCCTCGGGGTCCACGTCCATGTGGACCAGCCGCGCATCTTTGGGGACCAAGGTCCATCCTTTGGTGGTGAACTCGGAGAAACGGCAGCCCAGCGCGAGAATCGCATCTGCCTCGGCCACAGCACGGTCGGTTGTTTCCAGAGCCCCGTAACCTAGGGCGCCGAGGAAGCGCGGGTGCGCGTTCGGGAAGCCGCCCTTGCGCAACCAGGTGGTCACGACCGGGGCGTCGAGGGTTTCCGCGATCTGGGCCACTGCTGCTTGCCCCTGGGGCCGCAGGCCACCGCCCACCATGAGGACCGGTCGGTACGCCGCCGCCATCAGGGCGGCCGCGGCTGCCGGACCTTCCGCGTCCGGTCCGGGCGGGTAGGCTCTGTGCCGGTTTCCCGGTTCCGCCTCGACGGGGGCTTGGAGCACGTCCAGGGGCAACGAGACGACCACCGGCCCGGGGCGTCCGCTCACGGCGGTTCGTACGGCCCGTTGGAGCAGTTCCGGGATGCGCTCGGCCTGACCCACTTCCACGGCCCATTTGCTCATGGGACGGAAGACGCTCACGATGTCCATCTCCTCGAAAGCGCGGCGTTCGGTGATCCGCCCCGGAACCTGGCCCACCAGGGCCACCATCGGTACCGACTCGTCGTAGGCGTTCTGCACGGCGATGGCCAAGTTGGCCGCTCCCGGCCCGCGGGAAGCCAAACAGACCCCCAGCCCGCGGGAGGCCCTGGAGAATCCGTCGGCCATGAAACCGGCGACCTGCTCATGGCGCGTGGACAGGTAGCGGATGCGCGCGTTTCGTGCAAGTGCGTCGATCACATCCATAACCGTCGTACCCGGCAGCCCGAAGACGTGGGTCACGCCCTCGACGGCCAGGCAGTCCACCACCAGGTCGGCACCTGTGCGCGCACCCTCCTCTGTCACATGCAGCACCTCTGACACGTCCGCCCCTCACTGTCTCGTCTGCTTCCTCTGCTACGTCGCTGTGGCCGTTGACTGACGTCACTCCGCGCGATCAAGGTAGGAAGATCTTTCTGCACAACCGAATCTAACGAAGCCGACAGACACGGGCAATGCAGCTGGAGCCCCGATCATGCAGCCACTCCGGGCTTGAACCCCACAGGATCTGTCTTCACAAGAGAAAACTTATCTGATAGACAGACATCAAGTGATCCAGATTGCGCAAAGGTGGTCGCAGCAGATGAGGTCAGTGCCGGATGTTCTGGCGAACGTGCGCCGGGGGATGATCCCGGCCCACATCTACAACGACGACGAAATCTTCGCGTTGGAGCAGGAGCGCCTGTTCAACCGCAGCTGGATCTTCGTCGGACACGAATCGGAGATCCCCGAGAACGGGGACTACGTGGTGCGCAAGGTGCTGGAGGACTCGTTCATCCTCGTCCGGGACGAGCAAGGCACGGTCCGGGCCATGTTCAACATGTGTCTGCACCGCGGCATGCAGGTGTGCAGGGCGGAGATGGGCAACGCCTCCCACTTCCGCTGCCCCTACCACGGGTGGTCCTACCGAAACGACGGCAGACTCATCGGCCTGCCCTTCCACAAGGAGGCCTACGGCGGGGAGAAGGGTTTCCGGTACAAGGGCCAGCGCCTGCTGGCCGCGCCGAACCTGGACACCTACAACGGACTCATCTTCCTCAACCTGGACCCAGAGGCCCCACCGCTGCGGGAGTTCCTCGGCGACTTCGCGTTCTACCTCGACCTGTACACCGCACAGAGCAAGAGCGGGATCGAGCTGCGCGGACCCCAGCGCTGGAGGGTCAAGGCCAACTGGAAGATCGGCGCGGAAAACTTCGCCGGCGACATGTACCACACCCCCCAGACCCACACGTCGGTGGTCGAGATCGGCCTGTTCCGCGAACCCAAGGCGGAAAAGCGCAAGGACGGATGCACCTACTGGGCCGACAGCGGGGGCGGCACCACCTACAAACTGCCGCCCGGCACGCTCGAGGAACGATTGCGCTATGTGGGCTACCCCGACGAGATGATCAAGCGCATGAAGGAGACATGGACCAAGGAGCAGCTCGACCTGGTCGGCGAAGACGGCTTCATGGTTTCGGCAGCGTCGCTGTTCCCCAACCTCAGCTTCGTGCACAACTGGCCCAGGGTGGCCGACTCCGACGACGTCCTCCCCTTCATCTCGATCCGCCAGTGGCAACCGGTCAGCGCCAACGAGACCGAGGTGCTCTCGTGGTTCGCCGTGGACAAGGAGGCACCGGAGGAATTCAAAGCCCTGTCGTACAAGGCCTACCTGATGTGCTTCGGCAGCACCGGGATGTTCGAACAGGACGACGTGGAGAACTGGGTCTCCCTGACGAACACCGCGGCCGGGTCCATGGCCCGTCGCCTGCTCCTCAACAGCAGGATGGGGCTGCTGCACGACGACTCGCCGGTGGTCTCGCCCTTGGAACCGGACCAGTTCTCCGGACCCGGCACCGCCTACGTGGGCTACAGCGAGTTCAACCAACGCGCCTTGTTGGGGTCTTGGGCGGACCACCTGGAAACCGCCCCCGGCACCGTGAACGGCTTTGAGGTCGGCGCGCCGGAACCGGCCGGTTCCGTCCAGAGCAAGGAGGCCGGCGCATGAGTTTCGACGGACTCACGCACTCGGAGCGTTCACCGCTGGGAGCGCACGCCTCACGCACCGAGCGGGTCGGTTCCAGCCTGCCCTTTTCCGACGAGCGGCACCTGCAAACCCACCAGTGGCTGGTGGACGAGGCCTACCTGCTGGACGAACAGCGCTACGAAACCTGGCTCGACCTGCTTACCGAGGACATCCACTACCTGATGCCCGTCCGGGTCACGACGGCGCTCGGCGCGGGGTTCGACACCGCGCCGGGCATGGCCCACTTCGATGAGGACAAATATTCCCTCAGCCGCCGTGTGGCCCGTTTCGCGACGGAGCACGCCTGGACCGAGGATCCGCCCTCGCGGCTGCGCCATCACCTGTCCAACGTGCGCACTTTCGCCACCGACAACCCCGATGAACTGGTCGCCGATTCAGCAGTCCTGCTATTCCGCAGCCGTGGAGACACCCTGGGACCGGCAGTGCTCTCCGCCGGCCGCGAGGACCTCCTGCGGCGCAGCGAGTCGGGGTGGCTACTGGCCCGGCGCACGATCGCAGCGGACGAGTCCGTGCTTCGCACACAGAATCTGGCGGTGTTCCTGTGAACCTGCGTTGGGAAGGCGAGGAAGAAGACCTGCAGGCGGCCCGACGGGCAGCCGCCGAGCACGAGAAGCTGGTCGAGCAGTCCACCGGCACGACCCTGTCGATTGCCAATGAGTTCTCCGAGATCACGGTGCGGCGGGTGGAGACGCGCAACGGTGCACGTCTGCTCATCGAGGCACCGCGCTCGGGCCAATGGGTGGCTCTGTGCCCTCTCGAGCTGGAGGCCCTCACCTGGCAGTCGCCACAGACTTTCTCCGCCATGGTCGGGACACCGTTTGAGCCCATGATCGGGGACGACGAATGAGCCGCTGGTTGGAAGGACGCCGTGCGCTGGTGGTGGGGGCGGGTTCCGGCATCGGGAGGGCGGTCGCATCGGCCTACGTCGAGGAGGGCGCGAGGGTCGCCGTCCTGGACCACGACGCGGACAAGTGTGCGGCCCTGCGCGAGGAGCTGCCACCCGGTACGCCCGTCACACAGGGGGATGCCGCCAAGTCTGCGGGCAACGAAGCCGCCGTGTCCGCGGCCGCCGAGGCATTCGGCGGCCTCGACATCCTGGTGAACTGCGTCGGTGTCTTCGATTTCTACCGCGGGATCCGCGAGCTAGAGACCGGTCAGATCGACGAGTCGTTCACCGAGATCTTCTCCGCGAACGTCAAGAGCCACATCCACTCCGCGAAAGCGGCGCTGCCCCACCTGGAGGAGTCCGCGGGTTCGATCATCCTGACCGAGTCCACCTCTGCCTATTACCCCGGGCGCGGCGGCGTTCTCTATGTCTCCTCCAAGTTCGCGGTGCGCGGACTGGTCACGGCGCTAGCTCACGAACTCGCCCCGGCTGTCAGAGTCAACGCTGTCGCCCCCGGAGGAACGGTCAACACCGACCTGCGGGGTGCAGGTTCCCTGGGGCTGAAGGACCGTCGCCTCGACGACTCACCGAACAGGTCGGCCGAACTGGCGGCCCGGGTCCCGCTGGGGGTGGCCCTGTCCGGGCAGGACCACGCGTCGAGCTACGTCTTCCTGGCCTCGGAGCGTGCCCGCGGGATCACCGGAGATGTGCTCCACAGCGACGGGGGAACCGGGATTAAGGGGTGAGCAGGAGCGAAACGGCCCGCCCCGGAACCACATTCACCAGGAGGTGTCAGACATGGCCGTGATCAAGGCCGACCTGGAGGCCTGCCAAGGCTACGCCAACTGCGTCCTCGCAGCCGGCAAGTACTTCGACATCGACGATGACGGTGTGGTCGTGCTGCTGAAGACCACCGTGCCCGAGAGCGAACGTGCCGCGGTCACGGATGCAGCGCGCAGTTGCCCCGTGTCCGCTCTGTCGGTGGAGGACTCATGACCCGCTCCGCCGTCGTCGTCGGAACGTCCGTGGCCGGTGTGCGCACCGCCCAGTCACTGCGGACCTCAGGCTACTCCGGGGAAGTGGTTCTGGTCGGCGAGGAGCCCCACCCGCCCTACGACAGACCCCCTCTGTCCAAAGACTTCCTCGTCGACGCGGCGGAGCCGGCACCGACCCCGCTGCTTACACCGGAAGAGGCGCAGCAAGCGGGGATCACACTGCTGTCCGGCACCAGGGCGTGCCGTTTGGACAGCCGCAACCGCGAGCTGGAGCTGGACAATGGACAGCACCTGTCCTTCGACGACCTCGTGATCGCAACGGGTGCTCGTGCCCGCCCCTGCCCTTGGGGCCCCGTTCCGGGCGTGCACACTCTGCGCACCCTGGAGGACGCCAAGGCCCTGCGGCGAGATCTACGCCGGGGAGGCCACCTAGTGATCGTGGGAGGCGGGTTCGTCGGCATGGAGGTCGCCTCGTCCGCACGCGCCCTGGGAATAGATACCACGATCGTCGATCCCCTGACCCTTCCCATGAGCCGTGCTCTGGGCCGCGCGTCCGGAACCGCCCTGTCGCGAATGCACCGAGACCGGGGCGTGCAGACCCGATTTGGAGTCGGCGTCTCGGCCATCGACCGCGAGGGCTCGGAGCTGACCGTACACCTGACCGACGGCTCCGCTCTGGCTGCCAAGACCGTGCTGGTCTCGATCGGGGCAGAGCCCAACGTCGGCTGGCTCAAGGGGTCAGGAATACAGGTGGAGGACGGGGTAGTCTGCGACAGCTACGGGCGCGCCAGAGGAGCAGACGCCGTCTACGCGGTGGGCGATGCGGCCCAGTGGTTCGACCCGGGAACCGGGGCCCATAACCGTATGGAGCACTGGACCAACGCGGTCGAACAGGCTTCCTGCGTTGCACACAACATCTGCACCCCGGACGAGGCCCGCCAACACCGGCCGAGCCACTACGTGTGGAGCGACCAGCACGCGTGGAAGATCCAGATCTGCGGCAAGACCGGACAGTCGCAGTCGGAGACCACGATCGGCCCCTCCCAAGAGGGACGTTTCGCCTCCCTCTACGGCGACAGCGAAGAGGGCTTCACCGGGGCGGTCACCGTGAACTGGCCCCGTGCCCAGCTCCTGTGCCGACGCTCGCTGTACAGCGGCGTGTCGGTGGCCGATGTCCGCCGGTTGCTGGAACCCGTTCCTACCCGAACGGGACAGGGAGTACATGCATGAGCATCCCGTCCCGCCCGCGCGAACTCGACGTTCTCCGCAAGCGAGTTGCTCAGGCGTGCCGGGTACTGGCCCGCCGAGGCCTGGCCCCCGGCATCCTGGGCCACATCAGCCTACAGGTGGACGCCCAGCGGCTGCTCGTCCGCTGTCGGGGCCCTCGGGAGAGAGGGCTGGCGTACACGGAAGAGAGCGATATCCGCCTGGTGGACCTCGAGGGCGCGCCAGCAGAGCCCGGCGAACTGGATGACGGGTACACCCTGCCCAATGAGCTTCCGATCCACACTGAGGTCCTCCGTTCCACCCCGCACGCCGGATCCGTGGTGCACGCGCACCCGCCCAACGTGGTGGCCGCAGACCTGGCGGGGGTCGCCATCCGCCCGATCGTCGGCGCGTTCGACATCCCAGGTGCCCACATGGCGGCGGGCGGCATACCCGTGTATCCGCGGAGCGCACTGATCCGCAATCGGACACTCGCTCGTGAGATGAAGCAGGCAATGGCCGACCGGCCTGTGGTGGTACTGCGCGGGCACGGACTCACCAGTGCCGCCCACAGCCCGGAACAGGCCGTTCTGCAAGCCATCAGTGTCGACGGGCTGGCCTCACTCTCCCTACAGGTGTTGGCCACTGGAGCGGATCTGTCCGACATCTCGCAAGCAGACCTCGCCGAGCTACCCGATCTGGGGAGTTCCTTCAACACCAAGACCGCTTGGCGACACGAGATCACCCGGCTCCAAGAGATCGAACGTTGCTTCACCGCCCCGGTCGAGGAGCCGGACCGAAACCCTGCCGGCCCGGACGGTCTCACGCCCAGCGCAGAATCCAGGGGAACACCCCCGCGTGGCTCGCGCCGCGCGAATCCGAAGGAGGACGCGTGACCGCACCCGCACCGAAGACGTCCATCGTGGACGGTCCCTGGAACCTCATGCTCGGCGGCCAGAAGATGGACACCCGGGACCGGTACGAGATCGAAGACCCCGCGACGGCCCTCGTCCTCGCACAGGTCCCTGCCTGCTCCACCGAGGAGGTCGACCGCATCGTCCAGGCGGCGGCCCGAGCCCAGCAAGCATGGGGCACACTTCCTCCCCGCGATCGCGCTGCCCGCGTGCGCAGACTTGCGGCCGCTCTCCGTGAGCATAGCGAGGAGCTGGCCACGCTGGACGCCATCGACGCAGGTTTCCCGCTGCCAGTGATGCGAGCCGACGTCGAAGCGGCCGCGTTGCTCCTGGAGCTCATGGCTGACCAGGCGCTCTCCCTGGGGGGAGCGACGTATCCTCTCTCGGGGAATCTGCACTACAGCGTGCGCGAGCCCTACGGGGTGGTGGGACGGATCGTCCCGTTCAACCACCCGCTGTTCTTCGCGGCAGGCAAGGCAGCCGCCCCCCTGGTCGCCGGAAACTCCGTGGTACTCAAAGCCCCCGATCAGACACCGTTTTCCGCTATTCGTTTCGCGGAACTGGCCTCCGACGTGCTCGGACCCGACCTGTGTGCGGTCATCACCGGGCGGGGAGGACACAGCGGGCGGGCGCTCGTGCGCCACCCGCTGGTGCCCCGCATCGGTTTCATAGGGTCCCCGGAGACCGGACGGATGATCCAGAGTGAGGCTGCGGAGGTGGGCGTCAAGAACGTCACGCTCGAACTCGGCGGCAAGAACCCTCTCATTGTCCTGCCCGACGCCGACCCGGCCGCCGCAGCCGAAAGCGCGGTCACCGGGATGAACTACACGGCCACAGCCGGGCAGTCGTGCGGTTCCACAAGTCGGCTGTTGGTGCACGAGTCGATCGCCGCCGAGGTCACCGAGCGCGTAGTCGAACAGGTCGGGTCGATCCGGGTCGGGGCGCCGCTCAGCGAGAGCACACAGATGGGGCCCCTGATCGACCGGCGCCAGTACGAACGTACGCTCTCAGCGGTCGAGGACGCAGTCTCCGCTGGGGCCCGCGTGCTCACGGGGGGAGCACGCCCCGAGGAAGTCGGACCGCAGGGTTACTACTTCTCCCCCACGGTCCTGGGCGGG
This sequence comes from Nocardiopsis nanhaiensis, assembly GCF_054778635.1. Lineage (NCBI taxonomy): Bacteria > Bacillati > Actinomycetota > Actinomycetes > Streptosporangiales > Nocardiopsidaceae > Nocardiopsis > Nocardiopsis nanhaiensis. Next base: position 9,632 of record NZ_BAAGZJ010000105.1, on the reverse strand, counting down.
ATGGACTCGGGCAACCCCGCCTCGAGACGAGAAGTCTTCGGCCCGGTGCTATCCGTCCTGACCTTCCGGGACGAGCAGGAAGCCCTGGCGATGGCCAACGACACCGAGTTCGGCCTGACGGCCGGAATCTGGACCAACGACATCTCGAAGGCCCTCACCCTGGCGTCCGGGGTACGCACGGGCTATGTCTGGATCAACGGAAGCTCACGCCACTACTGGGGCATGCCCTTCGGCGGAATGAAGTCGTCGGGTGTGGGACGCGAGGAGTCCGTGGACGAACTGCTCTCCTACACTGACACCAAATCCGTCACGGTCGTGCTGGAGTGAACACGTGCCCCACCCTTGACCCCGAGCACGGCGTCCCCGGCGGGGCATGGCCTTTACGTTTCCGCGTTGGAAACCCCCATCCGCGAACCGGGTATCTCTGGCGGCCACGTGACCGTGTGCCAGGGATACCCGGTTCGAGCGACACGATCGCAGTGATGCGCAAGGTGGCCATGCCGCGGGGAGCTTGCGGTGTGAACCCGGGACCGGTCCGCGTCGCAACTGACATCGCGCACTTAGAGGGACTGGTCTCGGTCTCTCTATGCCCACGAACCCATCCGGTCAGGGTCAGTGGTCGCGCGGTGCGGTGAGCGGCGGAAGCGAACAGGTAGACGGCCTCGACGCCCTTGCGTCAGCCGAAGACTGCCACCATTATGGTCAACGCCGTGACGGTTGGGGCGGCCTGGAGAAGCGGGCTGGTGGCGACACCGGAACCGCGCTCCAGGCCGACTCAACCGGCTTATGAATAAGCCTCCTTCCTCGGGAAAGAACGCGTAGCGACCATCATCGCGCACCGACCACCGCATAGACGATGGGCGATAGAGGACGTTGGACCCACCACTGAGCAGCTCGTTCGAGAGAGTTGAAGGGCGACCGAGACCCTCGCGAGGTGCCATCGGACGCCGCCAACGGGCCGTGTGTGCTCCGTTTGTGCTCCGCAGTTTTGGACCGGGGCATCACCGAGGGGCACGGCGCGACACAGAACGGCATCCTGATTCGGATGGCGCGGGACAGAGCGGCACGAAGTGACACGTGGCGGTACCAGGGAACCGCTTCTAATCCGACGGCCGCAGGTTCGAATCCTGCCGGGTGCACCATGCCAGACATTGCGCGAACCTTCTCCGCTGAGGCGGAGGGGTCGGCGTTCATAGTGGCAGGAACACGGAAGACAGGTTGGATCCGCCTCGGTCCGGTGATCCGAACCTCGGCGACCAAGTTCTGCACCAGACTCTTCTTCGTCGCCGGGTTGCCGTTGGCGAAGGCCTGGCGTATCTGCGTACGCATCGCGTCGATCTCCTCTTCGGTCGGCCCCTCCTGCGGGGACTCACACAACTCGGTCAGTTCACTCTCCCGGTGGCGCAACTGCGTCACCGTGGAAGCAAGATCGGTCAACCGCGGCCCGCACACCGATTCGGGCATTGTGCCCGCCTCGAAGGCCCGCAGATACCGTTCGATGGAGCTTTCAGCGCTGGCCAATTCACTGCGCACCACGTTGCGCTCGGAAATGTGTTGTTCCTTCATCTGCTCATGCCGCCGAGCCACCCCACGGATCGCTTCGTCCACCAAGTCACTGCGTTCATAGGTGGCCAGCAGAGCCTCTACGACAGCTTCTTCCAGCTGATCGGCGGGCAGCCGGTCGGCGGAGCAGGTCTTCTTGCCGTACCGCAACCGGGAATAGCAGGTGTAGTACCGGTAGCGGTACTTGTTGCCTTTGGCGGAGTTTCCCAGGTAGTGCTTGTCACAGTGCGGGCAGGGGATGAGCCCCGACATCAGGTAGTCCGAGGAGTTTCCCGCCCGCTTGGTGCGGTCCTCACCGCGGGCACGCAGGATTTCCTGTGCAGCCTCGAAGAGGTCGGGATCGATCAGCGCGGGATGGGAGTCGGGGTAGTAGACCTCGCGGAAGAACACTTCACCCAGATAGGCGCGGTTGCGCAGCACGGTCAGAACCGCGTCCCGACTCCAGGATTTGCCGTGCTTGGTGGTGTATCCATGCTCGTTGAGCTGGGTTGCGATCTCTTTGGCCCCCACCCGCTGTTGCACGTAGGTGTCGAAGATGCGCGCAGGGATGGGAGCTTCGTCTTCCTTGACGATGAGTTTTCCGCTGTCGGCATCCACGAGGTAGCCGAACGGGCGCTCTCCGCCACACCACTCGCCACGCCCGGCCTTGCGCTCCATGCCGCTGATCACGCGATCGATGATGGTGGCGCGCTCGAACTCGGCGAAGACGGCCAGCATCTGCACCATCATCCGTCCAGCCGGGGTGGTGGTGTCGAAGGGTTCTGTGGCCGAGCGGAAGGCCACCCCAGCTGACTCCAGCTCATCGAGCAGGTGCGCCAGGCCACGTACCGAACGCGCGAAGCGGTCCACCCGGTAAACCAGCACCAGGTCAAAGCGCCCCGCGCGTGCTGACGAGAGCAGCCCAGCCAACTTGGGCCGGTTGGTGGTAGCCCCAGAAGCTTGCTCTGGCACGACCGTGACCAGCTGCCAATCCTGCTGACTTTCAATGTAGGCGCGGAGTTTGGATTCCTGAGCCTCCAACGAGAATGGTTGACGCTCCTCATCTGTGGAGATGCGGATGTAGATCGCAACCCGCATGGGCCTGAATCCTTTCTCACCCTCGTGGTTGTGCGTACGCGCACGGGCCGCACCGCGTACGCACCTGTCCCGGGGGCAGGTTGGCTTAGCGTTCATCCCCGTGGTCGAGGTGATGGGCAAGTAGCTCGGTCAGGGCCCGCACAGCGGCGACGCGCTGCTGGGGGGTGAGTTCCACGAACTTGGCGGGGTCGACTTCAAAACCTGAGGTGCGCGCGCCCTTGCCGCGCGAACGTCGGCTGTCGTGCGCGTTCGTGGACCTTTGAGGATAGGGCTCCACACCCCTTCGCGCATCATGTTTCAGCTGGTCAGAGGCATATTCTTCCTGTTCGGCCATCAGGATGTCACCTTCGAGTAAGGGTCGCGGTTCGGGCCCTGTGGCGTTGCCGTTCGGCAGCGCGCGGCAATGCCGCGGCAATCGGCTATTCGGGGTGCATACCTAAGAGGTCGGAGCACGTGGGACTTCACAGCGCCTGCCAACGGATCCTCGAAACGCCCCCGGCCCGTGGCCGCCGGGGCGGATGCCGGCCCTCCCGAGGCGGCAGGGCCGCGACCGGTTTCCACCCGGCGGCGCGCAGCGACGCCCCGGTCTCGTCGGCGCGGGTGTAGGTGACCAAGCGATGGTAGGCCAGTGCCTGCGTGGCCCTCCAGGAGGCGGCGTAGAGCATCGAGCAGGCGTTGTAAGTGCCGTTGCTGGCCAGGCGATTGACTTCGAGCGTGCGACCGTCATCAAGCCCGCGCGCTACCGGCCGTCCGACGACGGCAACGGCAACGAGGACGCCATTGTCGTCGAGCAGTCCCAGACTGAACTTGTGGCCGCGTGGCGGGGCGAGGTGACGATGCCAGACCTCGATGAAAGCCTTCGCTTCGGCCAGCGGCACGGGCACCAGTGTCAGTCCCATGCCGCGCTTCCCCCTTCGGCATGGGCCGTCTCGGCGAGCAGGTGCCGCACGGCAGCGCTGGCCTGTTGCGGCAGCACGCCGTTGCCGAGGGCCTGAAGCTGGGCGCGACGCGGTATGCCCAACTCCGGATCCGAAATCCAGCCTTGCGGGAGGCCGAGCATCCACTCCACCAGTTCGGCACTCAGCCGGGGTTGTCCTCGGGTGCCGACCTCGGTGAGTGGTGGTGCCGCTCTGCCGAGCACCCTCTCCCAGTGCCGGATCGCGGGTTCGTACTCGCCCCATGCGTACGCGAACGGCACCGGTGCGTACGCGGCTGCGGGTCGTTGTTGCCGTTGGTTGTAGCGATGGCCGCGCAGGGCAGTGTGGGGTTGCCGCGAGAATCCTGCTGATTCGGGCTGCCGTCGCTGGCATCGCTGGCCAGGGGTGTGGGCAGAAGCCGCCCGGGGGTGTGTGGGCGTGTCGTGGTGTGCGCAGTACGGGTGCGTGCGTACGCGGGCGTGTGGGGCGGGTGGCACAGCACATCGGAAACCCGCACCTGACGGCCGCGCCGTCTGCGCACACGCGGATCTGAGGGGCCTCGGGACCCGTCGCTCGCGCATGGGGTAGGCAGCAAGGAACACCCTCTCGCGCCTATGGGGTGCTCCGATGTCGCTGGCGCGTACGCAACACCATTGCGCGTCATACCCTGCTTGGGCCAGGTCTGCGAGTACGCGGTCGAACCCGCGGTTCTTCCACCTGAGAGCGGATACGTTCTCCAGCACGACCAGGTCAGGGTATAGGTGGCGAACGGAGTCCATGACGTGTATCCACACACTGGACCGGCCTCCTTCCTCGATACCGGCCCCTCTGCCGGAAGCGCTCACGTCCTGGCAGGGGAAGCCTGCGGTGATGACATCGACTCGCTCCACCTGTGACCAGGACACGGCAGACAGGTCACCGAGGTTGAGCGTGTCGGGGAAACGGTGTTCGAGCAGTCGACTGACGTGGACGTCGTTATCGGCGACCCAGGCCAGGTGGGCGTTGCCGCCCAGTGCCGCGGCAACGCCCATGTCGAGTCCGGCATAGCCGGTACACAGGGAGCCGATCCGCAGCTTCTGGGGCACGGTTGCGGGTGCTGTGTGGGGGCAGGGTGTGGTGATCACCGGCTCTCCTTTTCCACGCGGGTGATCATCTGATCGGCCAGGTGTGGCTGGAGCTCGATGCCGATGGCGGATCGGTTCAGGGCGTGGGCTGCCTGCACGGTGGTGCCGCTACCGGCGAAAGGGTCCAGGACCGTGCCGCCTGGGTGGCATCCGGCGGCAATGGCACGCAGGGGCACATCGATGGGGAAGCTGGTTACAGACGCGGCCTGGGCTCGGGTGGGGATGGTCCACACATCGCCGGGGTGGTGGTTCTGCGGCAGGGGTGCGCTGGTGCGGGCGGTAGCGGTGCCACGGGGCGGGCCGTCGTTGGTGGCTGCGTACGCACGGCCCTGCTCGGCGGCCAGGTTGGGGGCCGCCGCTGCCCCGGGTGCGGGGTGCGCGGGGCCGGGGCGTGGGTCGAAGTAGTACCAGCGCTGTGTGACCAGGAGGAACAGCAGTTCGTGGTGGCAGGAGAAGCGGTCGGCCACCGGGCGGGTGGCGGCGTTGGGTTTGTGCCAGACGATGGCGTTGCGCAGGATCCAGCCGTCCCCTTGCAGTGCCGAGGCCACCCGCCAGGGCAGGCCGATCAGGTTCTTCGGGGGCAGGGGCGCGGCGGGACGGATCCGGGGTTGGCGGCCATAGCCGGGGCCGCTACGGAATCCGTCGCTGTTGGCGGCATAGCGGTCGCCCAGGTTGAGCCAGAGGGTTCCCTGATCTGCCAGCACCCGGCGGGCTTGGGCGAAGGTATCTCTCAGGTGCTGGATGTAGGTGTCCAAGGTGGGCTCGGTCCCGTATTGGGCCGGGTGGTTGTAGTCGCGCAGTCCCCAGTAGGGCGGTGAGGTCACGATGCAGTCCACCGACCGTGTCGGCAGGCTCGCCAGCGTTCGTTGAGCATCGCCCACATACACCTGGGTGCGGTGATCGGCATACCGCAAGTTCATCCGGCATCACCGCCGGGTGCCGGGTCCTGTCCGCTGCCGCCGCGCCCAGGCCAGAGCGGGCGGCCCGGTGGTAGGCATCCGTTGTCGGTGGCCAGATCGGCCTCGGATACCCAGCGACGGTAAGGCTGACTGGGGCAGGTGGCGGGCAGCGGCATGCCGCGGGTTGCCGCGCACGGGTGGCAGTGCCGGAGCTGGGCACCGCAGGACACCGTGTCCTGCCGCGGGGCCGACACGGTTGCCGCGCCCGTGCCGGTGCGCCTCGTTGCGGCGGGCCTGCGGGTGCCGCCCCGGTCGAACCAGGCCCAGCGCAGGCAAGTCCCCGGCACGCTTCCCGGGCGCACCGGCCACGGCAGGGCTCGCGTGATGCTCATCGGCTACCCCCGTTGGCTTCGGTGTGCGGCCCGTGTGCGCCCTGGCACCGCCAGGGCACGCACCCGGAGCGGTCGGTGGCACTGTGCGCGTCTAGGTCGGCCTGCTCCAGCGGGACACGGTCGGGGTGCAGATAGAACGTGGTGCCGGGCGGCCGGCCGCGCAGTGCCGGGTCGGGGTGTGCGTGTCGCACGGCCACGTCGATACCGATCGCCTCGGCGAAGGCCTGCGGGTCACTGTGGCGCAGGCGCCGCCAGCGTGGGTTGGACCTCTGGGGGCAGGCGATGCAGGACAGCTCCACCTCTGTGGGCAGGTCGTGGTGGGCCAACAGCGCCACGCAGTCGGCTTCGGTCCAGCCCAGGGCGGTGAGCGGTCGGCTAAAGCGGACGTAGGGCGGACCGGTGGGGTCGGGTCCGGCGCGGTCGAGGGTGGTGCCGGTGGCGCATTCAGCCACCACCCCCTCGGGCAAGGGCTGGGGGCGGGGGTAGCCCAGCAGGCGCCGCACCGCACTGGAGAGCGCCACCCCTTGGCGGCGGGCGCACCCGTGCGGCAATCGCCCCGGGTGGCCGTCGGCGGTCAGGGTGTGCAGTGGCAGCGGCATGACCACGCCGTCCAGACAATCGCGTGCGGTCTCGCCGGTGGGGGCCGGGGTCCATTCCATGCCGGCCTCGGTGGCCACGCGACGCACCGAGTCCAGGTCTTGGCGGGTCTGGGCGGGCAGCCAGCCGGTGTCGGGCACCAGGATGGCGTCGAAGGGCGGCAGCACGTGGTGGGCGGCCAGCAGCAGCAGAGTCAGGGAGCCAGGGGTGCCGTCGATGAGCAGGCACCGCGTCCTCGGTGCTGGGTGGTCTTCTCGCATGGGTGGGTAGTCGGCTCACAGTCAAACGCCTCACCCATCAAGAAGAACGAGAAGCCGTTTTTCGCTCATCGGTGGCCAAAGAAAGTCTGTACGCACTGCTTACGCACCCCCGATACCGGCCCGGCTTGAGGAGGAAAATCTCTTCTCGCTCGTTCTTGCTGGTACAGCCTTGAGCACCATTCCCGCAGGCCCATAACACCCCCAGCCGTGCTCATTTCCTGCGGATCGCCTCATGCTCCATAGGACTCCCCACACATGTGAAGGGAGTCGACATGGCTTTCCGTTCAGATCAACCCCTTGCTGTTCTGCGACGCTCACTGACCCTGGTAACCACCGGACCTGACCAGCCGTTCCTGACCATTGCGGTGCATGGCCGGGAAAAGGAGAACATCGCCGCCGCCGAGGTCGTAGCGCTGCTGCGCCACGGGCCCCGCCCGGTCAGTGACCGGCTCTGGCACGCGGTATGCAAGCGCTCCCGACAGGGCGAGGCCACCTGGACCGTGATCGCCACCGGCGCGCTGTTGCCGCGCATGGTCACCGCGTGTTCGCGCTACGCCCGCGGGCCCGAGCACCACATCTCGGATGTGGAGTCCGAGGTCCTCATCGCCGTGCTGGAGCAGGTGCGTTCCCTGCCCGAAGGGGTGGACGACGTGGGCGAGAGGCTGTGGACGGCTGCGGCCAACACCGCCGTGAAATCCACCTACCACTTCCATCACCGCCACCGGCGCCAGGCGGTTCGGAGCCTGCCGCGTCAGGTCGCGTGCGACCCGGCAGCGGGGCGGGGGCCGATCACGGTCTTGGCCGAGGCCGTGCAGACGGGGGTGTTGACCCAGATCGAAGCCGATCTGATCGCCTGCACCCGGATGGAGTACCGCACGTTGGCGCACGTCGCCCAGGAGTTGGGCCTGTCCTATATCACCGCGCGCCGGTGGCGTCGCGCCGCTGAGGAGCGGTTGGCATCAATCCTGGTCAGAAACGAGTTGTGAATCCGATGAGCGAAAAACGGCTTCTCGTTCTTCTTGATGGGTGAGGAGATTTCCTCCTCCCCCGCCCATGGGGACACCGCAGCCGGGGCGAAGTCGATGTCGAACGCCTCACCATGCACGCCGTGATCAGAAAGGAGTTGTCGGCGATTCGCCCCGGCCCTGGCATTCGTGTGTTCCCTGCCTGTGATGCGGGGTGGCACCGAATCGAGGTGACGGTCATGGAGGCGATGAAGAAAGGCACCCGGCCGGCCCTGCTCCTCACACTCATGGCGATAGCGGGTGCGGTGTTGGTCCTGGGCGACCCGAGCCCGGTGTGGGCCCAGGAGGGTGAGGAGCCCGGCGTCAGCGACCTGGACAGCGTGATCACCAACATCCGCAACTGGTTGGTCGGTTTGTTGGTGGTGCTGGCGACCCTGTTGCTCACCATCGGCGGGCTGCGCTACCTGCTGGCCGGTGGCGACCCGGGCGAGGTCAACAAGGCCAAAGACACCCTCAAGTACAGCGCTCTGGGGTACCTGGTGGCGATCCTCGCGCCGGTCCTGGTGCAGATCCTTCGCGGTTTCGTGGGGCTGCAATGAGACGTCGGGCGTGGACCCTCGTGCTGGTCCTCGGCGTCAGTGGCGGCCTCTGGTGGGTCTCAGCCTCTGGCGTCGAGGCCGCGCTACCCCCGGCGGATCTACCCGAAGAGCCCAATGAGAGCGCCCCCACCGACCCTGAGGAGTGCGGGCGCCTGGACTACGGGTGCCGGGTCAGTGTGGGGTTCTACCAGTGGGTGGCCAACTTCATCGGCGATGCGATCGAGTTCACGGTGACCCTGGCGGCACTGCCCGCGCTGTCCACCCCACCGCCCACCGACGGGATCCGCACCGTGTGGGGTGAGCACCTGGCCATCGCCAACGCCCTGTACGTGCTGGTGGTCATCGTCGCCGGGGTGCTGTTGATGAGCTACCAGACCGTGCAGACCTCCGCGGGAGTCAAAGAGCTCCTCCCCCGGGTGGTGCTGGGCTTCATCGCCGCGAACTCCTCATTTCTGCTCACCGAGATGATGCGGGAGATGGCCAACGGCCTCGCCCTGTCGATGCTCGATGGGGCCGCCACCGTCGATAACGTCACCGACACCCTCGTGCGGGTCCTGAGCAACCCCCAGGGTGAGGCGCTGGTCCTGCTGCTCCTGATGCTGGTCGGCTCGCTCCTGGCCTTCTTTTTCATGCTGGCGGCGATCCTGCGGATCGTGCTGTGGATCCTGCTCACCGCCATCTCCCCCCTGGCGCTGGCCTGCCACGCCCTGCCCCAGACAGATGGGCTCGCGCGGCTGTGGTGGCGCGCGATGGCCGCATTGATGATCATCCAAATCGCCCAAGCCGTGGTGTTGCGCCTGATGGTCGTGCTCTTCCTCTCCCGTGACGCGCTCCCCGACTTCGCCGAGGCCGCCCAGAACGTCATCGACGTCTTGTTGATCATCTGCCTGATGTACGTGATGGTCAGGATCCCGTTCTGGGCGTTCAAGCAGGTGTTCAACTACCAGAACTCGCCGATCGTCAAAGGCGCCAAAGTCGCCGCGAGTTTGCTGGTCTTCCGGCATCTGGGCAAGGCCTTCGCCGCCAAGAAGGGCGCCGCGGCCTCCCGCACGCCCCGACCTTCCGGCAAGCTCCAGCCCTTTCCTTCACGGACTCCCCCGCCCGGTGGGCCTCGTAGAGGACCGGGCGGGCCAGGGCGCGGGTCTGGGCCCGACGACCCCGGTCCCAGACCCGGCCCAGACAGGCCCAGCCCCGGACCCGGTCCGAGCAGGCCCGGCTCGGGCGGGCCCGGGCGCGGCC
>NZ_BAAGZJ010000104.1:0-25050 GCF_054778635.1 Nocardiopsis nanhaiensis | reverse complement strand
CGCGCACGGCACCGACGGGGACGGTGGCAGCGGCGGCGACGGGGCCGCGGGCCAGGACCGGAACTCGGGTCCTCGTACCGACGGTTCGGCGGGTGGCGGAGGCGGCGGCCTGTACGGGGGCGGAGGCGGCGGGAGCGGGAGCGCCGCGGAGGTCGACGGAGCGGGCGGCGGTGGCGGCGGTTCCAGCCTCGCCCCCGAGGGTGCTCACTTCGAGCGGGTCTCCGCCAAGGAGGGGTCGGTCTCGCTGTCCTACGACGCGGACGAGTGCGCGGCCTCGCCCTTGGAGGCCGTTCCCGGAGAGCTCGCCGCCACCGCGCCGGGCCCGGGCACCCGGTGGTCGCTGTGGGCCGGGCTCCTGCTGACCGCGCTGGGGACCGCCACCGTGGCTCTCGCGAGCAAGCGGCCCGACCGGCGCTGAAGCACCCTTGCCACCCCCTTCCCGGACGTCCTGCGCACGCTCACGCGAGCGTAGGCTGGACGGGGCCGGAAAACGGGGCATCACACGAGGCGGGGCGGACGACGGAAATGAGCGTGGACACGGCGGGCGCGACCAAGCAGGAGTCAGAGGTCGCACATGAGGCGGAGCGCCGACGGACCTTCGCGGTCATCTCCCACCCGGACGCCGGTAAGTCGACGCTGACCGAGGCCCTGGCGCTGCACGCGGCGGCCATCTCCTCCGCGGGCGCGGTGCACGGCAAGGGCGACCGCAGGGGTGTCACCTCGGACTGGATGGACATGGAGCAGGACCGGGGGATCTCCATCACGTCGGCCGCGCTGCGGATCGACTACGACACCCGCGTCCTCAACCTGGTGGACACCCCAGGCCACGCCGACTTCTCCGAGGACACCTACCGGGTGCTTTCGGCCGTCGACTGCGCGATCATGCTGCTGGACTCGGCCAAGGGCCTCGAGCCGCAGACCCTCAAGCTCTTCGACGTGTGCCGGGCGCGCAAGATGCCCGTCATCACGTTCGTCAACAAGTGGGACCGGCCCGGCCGCGAGCCGCTGGAGCTCCTCGACGAGATCGAGCAGCGCATCGGCCTGCGCCCCACCCCGCTCAACTGGCCGGTGGGTATCGCGGGCGACTTCCGCGGCCTCGTCGACCGCACCGACGGCACGTACACCAAGATGACCCGGACGCCCGGCGGTGCCCAGAAGGCGATCGAGGAGGTCCTGGACCCCGACCGGGCCGCTGAGGTCGAGCTGGACGCCTGGACCCAGGCCCAGGAGGAGATCGAACTGCTGGAGGCGCTGGGCGCGGACTTCGACCACGAGTCCTTCATGGCCGGCGAGTCCTCCCCCGTGCTGTTCGGCGCCGCGCTGTCCAACTTCGGGGTGGGGCAGCTCCTGGACACCGTCGTGGGCCTGGCCCCGGCACCGTCGGCCAAGATCGACGACAGGGAGAGGCCGCGCCCGGTGGAGCAGCCGTTCTCCGGCCAGGTCTTCAAAATGCAGGCCAACATGGACAAGAACCACCGGGACCGGATGGCGTTCGTGCGGGTCAGCTCGGGCCGGTTCGACCGGGGCATGGTCCTCACCCACGCGTCCACCGGCCGCCCCTTCGCCACGAAGTACACCCAGGCGGTGTTCGGCTCGGACCGCTCCACCATCGACACGGCCTACCCGGGTGACGTGATCGCCCTGGTGAACGCGCACGCGCTGGCCGTGGGGGACACCCTCTTCGACGGACCCAAGGTCTCCTTCCCGCCAATCCCCAGCTTCGCGCCCGAGCACTTCGTGGTCGCTCGGGCCGTGGACGCGGGCAAGTACAAGCAGTTCCAGCGCGGGATCGCCCAGCTCGACGCCGAGGGTGTGGTGCAGGTGCTCACCTCCGACGTGCGCGGGGAACAGGCCCCGGTGCTGGCCGCGGTCGGGCCCCTGCAGTTCGACGTGGTCAGGCACCGCATGGAGCAGGAGTTCCGCAGCCCGATCGAGGCCTCGCCACTGGAGTACTCGGTGGCGCGCCGGACCGACGAGGAGTCCGCGCCGGCCCTGCACGCGCTGTCCGGTGCCGAGGTGCTCCGCCGCCGCTCGGACGGGGAGCTCCTGGTGCTCGTGCACAACAAGTGGCGCTTGCGGGTCATCGAGCGGGACCACCCGTCGCTGTTCTTGGAAGCCCTGCTCGCCGGGGGCGTGGACGAGAGCGCCTAGGGCATGTGCGGCGGGCACGTACCCTGCTGCGCGTCGCCCAGCGGCACTGTCACTGCGCATCTCTCAGTCGACAGCCGAACCCGGGCGGGCCCCCGCTGTGCGATGCTGCCGAGCTTGCGAGGCAGTGCACAGTAGGGGAACTCCTTCTTCGGCCTTGTGCCAGCACCACTGGACACGCCCGCCCGTCGCCCGCCACCACCCTCAACGGACGCCTACGGCGCAGCACCTTCTCGACGGGCAGCATCCACCGAACACGCCCTAGCTGGTCGGGAGAGCCCGGGCGGACGAGGGCGCGGAAACAGTTCTGTCGCTGGGGCCGTGCAGGCGCAGGGGCTGTACTGGCTCGTGACCGTTCCGGTGCGTGGCCGGGTTTTCCGGCTGAGCACGCCCGTGGCGTTTACCCCAGGTGAATAACGGTTACCTATTGTCAACTTATGCCGCTTCGCGGGCCATTGGCGTGCGGCCTCAGGGTGGCGGCCGGGAATGCTCGCCAGGGGCTGGGCGGCCTACGCGAGGGGTGTGTGAACTCTCGTGCGCGGGGCACATACTCAGGTCCCTGGGCGGGTGCCGGCAGTACCGCTCCGGGGCGCCCGGGGTTGCCGGGGGCATGGCAGAGGCCAAGATCACCGAGCTGGGGGCACCCCGCGTCAGCCTCCGTGATCAGGGCGAAGGTACCCTGAGAGCAGGCCACTAGGGCGCGTTCGAACACCTGGACGCACCGAGCTCTGTTCGGGTATGTCCGGATCTGTGAAGGACGGTGCGAGTGGGTCGGTGCGGCCGGGTTTCGGGGTGCCCAGGGGACCGGTTCAGGAGGCGAGGGGCGAGGGCGGGAGAACCCCCGTCGCCGCCCGTGTCGCCTCAGGGCGATCACGGCGTTAACGATGGCCAGCAAAGTTTGTAAATCTTCACCGAGCGGTAATTCTGATGGCGTCTGGGTATGTGTTGCATGTCACCTGTTCGTGAATCGGTGAAACTTATATGATTTTGCTTAACCGTTGTTTAACAAAACAGAACAATAACGAGTGAATGAAGAACGCGGCGGCGGACCGCCCCGCGTTGGACGCACCTCACGTATCCCCCGCCTGGAAAGGTTGACCTCGGGCATGAGCGATGACAAAGAGCGCACGGTGGAGCTCCACTACGAGGGCGGCGTGCTGAAGCTGCCGGTTTTCACCGGTACCGAGGGTGAGAGCACCATCGAGCTGAAGACCCTGCTGGGGTCGACCGGTATGACCACCCTGGACCCCGGGTTCGGTAATACCGCTTCGTGTAGCTCGAAGATCACCTACATCGACGGGGCCGCCGGGATCCTGCGTTACCGCGGGTACCCGATCGAGGACCTCGCGGTGAACGCCACTTTCCTCGAGGTTGCCTACCTCGTGATCTACGGTGAGCTGCCCGAGCCCGGCCAGCTCAAGGAGTTCTCGGACAAGCTGCGCGACAACTCCGACATCCCGGCCGACATGCGCGCGTTCATCGACGCGATGCCGCGCAACGGCCACCCCATGGCGCTGATGGCAAGCGCCGTGAACACCCTCGCCGCGTACTACGAAGACAGCGTGGACCCGGCTGACGAGGACCAGGTGGAGCTCGCCACGATCCGGCTGATGGCCAAGCTGCCGACGATCGCGGCCCGCATCTACCGCAACTCGATCGGCGAGGCGCCGATCGACGCGGACTCCTCGCTCGACTACGTCGACAACTTCATCCGGATGACCTTCGGGGACAAGGCGCCCACCGGCGAGCTCGGCGAGCTGTTCAACCAGGCCGTCGGCATGCTGCTCGTCCTGCACGCCGACCACGAGCTGAACTGCTCCACCGCCACCGTGCGCGTGGTCGGCTCCTCGCAGGCGGACATCTTCGCCAGCATCGCCTCCGGCATCAACGCCCTGTCCGGCCCGTCCCACGGCGGCGCCAACCAGGCCGTCCTGGAGATGCTCGAGGAGATCCGCGACAGCGGCATCTCCATCGAGGACTTCCTCGAGAAGGTCAAGGCCCGCGAGATGCGCCTCATGGGCTTCGGCCACCGGGTCTACAAGAACTTCGACCCGCGCAGCAAGGAGATCAAGGTTCTGGCCAGCCAGATCCTCGACCGGGACGACAACCCCGACGAGCTCTTCGCGCTCGCCCTCAAGCTCGAGGCCGCCGCGCTCCAGGACTCGTACTTCACCGAGCGCAAGCTCTACCCGAACGTCGACTTCTACACCGGCGTCATCTACCGCACCATGGGCTTCCCGACCAACATGTTCACCGTGTTGTTCGCCATCGGCCGCCTGCCCGGCTGGATCGCCCACTACCGCGAGCAGCTGCACGACCCGGCCTTCCGGATCGCGCGCCCGCGTCAGCACTACATCGGCTCTGAAGAGCGCCGTTACCCCGGCCAGGGCTAACGCTCACCGGAGTGCCTCGACCGCCCGCCCCGTCACCGATGAGGGCGGGCGTTCGTGTGTCCGGAGGCGGTTCGAGTAAGCCCAGCACAGGTGTAGAACCTCCCTTTCCTCGCCATTTGCCTACCTTCTGTCATCGGTATGCGACGTTGAGGGAAGTTGCAGACGGCGGTCCCCGCCACGGGGCCGCACGAGGGAGGGGGCCTGATTATGGTCCGGTACGCGATGACCGGCGACATGCTCGGTGAGCTGAGCCGGAGCTGGTGGCTCGTGGTCCTGCGCGGTGTGTTCGTCGCCCTGCTTGGTCTGCTGGCCGTTCTGTGGGTCGGGATCCTGCCCGAGGGAACGCTGCTGATGACCCTGGCGATCGTGTTCGGGGTCTTCACGCTCGCGGACGGGTTGGCCCTGGGCTGGACCGCTTCCAGGTCGGCCAAGGGAACCCGGGCCCCCATGGTGCTCCAGGCGGTGCTCAGCGTCCTGCTCGGTGCTCTGGCGATCGCCGCGCCCCTGGTAGTGGGGATCGCCGTGGTCTACGTGATCGGTGCGTGGGCCGTCGTCACCGGCGTCGCCGAGATCGTCACCGCCGTGCGCCTGCGCGCGCGCATCAGCTCCGAGTGGCTGCTGATCTTCGTCGGTGCGCTCTCGATCATCTTCGGGCTCCTGCTGTGGTTCTGGCCGCTGGCGGGTGCCCAGGCCATCGCCCTCGTGGTCGGGATCTACGCGGTCGTGTTCGGTGCGGTCATGGCCGTCGCGGGATTCCGGCTGCGCGGGGCCGCCGACGCCACCGCACGCGACGGTTCGGCGGCTTCCGCCGGTGACGAGTACGCCGACGACGAGGCCTCCACCGGCGAGTACGCCGGGTACGGTCACTCCGCTGAGGACCAGGCCGGGGGAGAGCCCGGAAACGGGGACACGGCCGTGGGCCGCGAGGTCAGCGCCTTCGACGAGGGCTACGCGGGCGGGTACTCCGACGGCTACCACGGTGACCCGAACGCCCCGGAGAGCTCCCAGGAGAGCGGGGAGGACGAGTCCGCGGTCCCCAGGGTCGGCCGCCACCGGGCACCGAAGAACCGCCCCGACGACCCCGGGGCGACGTAGCCTCCGCGCGACGACTGAGCGCGCGGAGGATCAGCCTTCGCTGACGAGGAGCGGGCCGTGCCGGTCGACCTGGCTACGGGGTACGACCAGCGCGGCCTTCTCCTCCTGCCATGCCAGGAAGTGCGGTGACCGGCGGTGCGCGCCCAAGGCGCCGGAGTCCGCGAACACCTCGTACACCCAGAAGGAGTCGGGGTCGTCCGGGTCGCCCACGACGTCGAACCGCAGGCAGCCGGGTTCGTCCCTGAGCGCGCTCGCGGCGTTGCGGGAGATGCCCCTGAGGAACGCGTCGCGGCGACCGGGGAGCGTCCGGACGGAGATGACCAGCGATACGGGCACCATGGGGAACCAGCTCTCTCTACGGGACGTGCCCAAACCCTTGGACGGCTTTCCGGAGTGTCGGCTAGCTTAAAGGGCATGTACTTCCAGCAGCTGCTCTACGGCTAGGGCGTGTTCGGCGGACACTTACCCTGCTGCGCGTCGCCCCAGCGGCACTTGCACTGCGCATCTCTCAGTCGACAGCCAAACCCGGGCGGGCCCCCGCTGTGCGATGCTGCCGAGCTTGCGAGGCAGTGCACAGTAGGGGAACTCCTTCTTCGGCCTTGTGCAGGCACCACTGGATGCGCCCGCCCGTCGCCCGCCACCAACCCTCAACGGACGCCTACGGCGCGGCGCCTTCTCGACGGGCAGCATCCACCGAACACGCCCTAGTAGCCCGGCGTTCCCGACGCCCCCACGCGCCCTCCCCCGGGGACCGGCGCCGCCCTGTCCTACCCGTAGACACCCACTGGAGAAGTAACCGTGCACCGTCGCCTCCATATCGCCATGGTCGGCGTCCCCGCCGTGAGCCACGTCCTGCCCAGCCTGGAGATCATCCGTGAGCTGGCCGACCGCGGCCACCGCGTCACCTACGCCAACGACCCGGCCGGCCGCATCGGGGAGCTCATCGCCTCGACCGGCGCCGAGACCGTGCCGTTCACGACCACCCTGCCGACCGGGGACGAGGAGTGGGCGAACGACCCGATCGAGGGGATGGATATCTTCCTCGACGACGCGATCAGCTCCCTGCCCGTCCTGCGCGAGGCCTACGCCGACGACCGCCCCGACGTCTTCCTGTACGACATCGGCGGGTACTCCGCCCGGGTCCTCGGGATCAACTGGGGTATCCCCACCGTGCAGCTCTCCCCCTCCTACGTCGCCTATGCCGACTACTGGGATTCGGTCCTCGAGTGGCTGCGAGCGCAGCCAGGAGCCACGGAGCACTACGCCAAGTTCGACGCCTGGCTGAACGAGAACGGGGTCACCGAGCTGGACCACACCGGTTTCGCCGGGGTTCCGGACCGTGCGCTGGCGATGATCCCGCGCGAGATGCAGCCGCAGGCGGACAGCGTCTCCGACGCGGTCACGTTCGTGGGCCCCTGTCTGGGCGGGCGCGAGCACCAAGGCACCTGGTCCAGGCCCGCACACGCCGAGCGGGTTCTGCTCGTGTCCCTGGGATCGGCCTACACCAAGCAGCCCGGTTTCTACCGCGAGTGCGTGAAGGCCTTCGGGGAACTGCCCGGGTGGCACGTGGTGCTCCAGGTGGGCCAGCACGTGACCGCCGACGACGTTGGCGAGGTCCCCGAAAGCGTCGAAGTGCGCTCCTGGGTCCCGCAGCTGGACATCCTCCGCCAAGCGGACGCCTTCGTCACCCACGCGGGGATGGGCGGCTCCAGCGAGGGCCTGTACACCGCCACACCGATGATCGCGGTGCCCCAGGCGGTCGACCAGTTCGACAACGCCGACCGGCTCCAGGAACTCGGAGTGGCCCGACGGGTCGACACCGAGGACGCCACGGCGGACACACTGCGCACGGCCCTGCTCGAGCTCACCTCAGACCCGGAGGTGGCCGAGCGGCTGTCCGGGATCAGCGACCGGCTGCGGGAGAGCGGGACCGCGTACGCGGCCGACCTCGTCGAGGCGGAGGCTGCCAAGGAGCGGACAGCCGAGTAGCCCTCGAACAGCCCCGTAGCCCGGGAAGGGAAGAGGGGCCGGACAGGAGGAGCACCGTGGACCACCTCGTCATCGTCACCGGAGGTCCGGGATCGGGGAAGACGACCCTGGTGGAGTACTTGGCCGGGCTCGGGTACGGGCGCACGGTCGAGGCGGGGAGGTCGATCATCCGCGACCAGCGGGCGATCGGCGGCCCCGCCCTGGCGTGGCGGGACGGCGACATGTTCGCCGAACTCATGCTCGCCTGGGACATGCGCTCACACTGGGAGGCCGCCGCGCAGGAGGGGCTCGTCGTCTGTGACCGAGGCGTGCCGGACATGGTCGGCTACTTCCTGCTGCGCGGGCTGCCGGTCCCGGAGCACGTGTGGGAGGCGACCCGCCGCTTCCGCTACCACCGCACGGCCTTCGTGGCCCCGCCCTGGCCGGAGATCTTCGAGGGGGACGCCGAACGGCACCAGTCGCCGGACGAGGCAGAGCGGACCTATGAGGCGATGTGCGAGGCGTACCCGGCCTGCGGGTACGAACTCGTCCCCCTGCCCCGGGCACCGGTCGCCGAGCGGTCGCGGTTCCTCCTGGACACGGTGTCGGGCCGGGGGTTACGCCTCCAGGCACATCCCCCTGGAGATCAGGAGGTCGCTCAGGATGTCCGTCCCCGTGGGCCCCATCCCCTGCAGTGACAGCAGATCGCTCTCGCTCACCCCGTCCAACTGCTCCAACCGCGTGTATCCGGCGCGGGCCAGGGCTCTTCGCGCGGGGGCGCCGATGCCGGGGAACTCTTCCTCTGCTTCGCTCATACGGACGTACCTACCCCGAGACGGGCTGTCCGATATGACGCTCGTGTTGCGGTTGTG
Source organism: Nocardiopsis nanhaiensis (assembly GCF_054778635.1). Taxonomy (NCBI): domain Bacteria; kingdom Bacillati; phylum Actinomycetota; class Actinomycetes; order Streptosporangiales; family Nocardiopsidaceae; genus Nocardiopsis; species Nocardiopsis nanhaiensis. The sequence continues at coordinate 16,574 of NZ_BAAGZJ010000104.1, read as the reverse complement.
GCCGCACGTGGCCGCACGTGGCCGTAAACCCCGAACTCCCTTGTGGTTCGCGTTGTGCCCGGCCACACTCGTGTCCTAGACCAAAAAGGAGCGTTTGGAGCGAGTCTTCTCGGCTGGGAGGGATCCGGTAGGTGGCGAGCGCGCCCAGGCACGGTATGCCGCCGATGAGTTGGGAGGGCATAGACCACGCGCTCAACCGCGTGCGGGGAGAGGCCGACCGCATCGCCCTCAACCTGGCTGACCTCGACCGGCACGTCGGATACCGCCTACTCAAGGACGCCGACCTGGTCGGCGGGACCCGGAACCGCTGGGGGCGCGCGGCCGTCCACGTCCACAGGCTGTGGAGGACGCACGAAACCTTCCAGACCGTGGTCGACCGGGCCGCGATGGTGCGGGAGAGCGGTCGGGGCGACCCGCAGAGCGAACTCACCTTCCTGCTCATGGGCGAGTCCGTCACCCTCCCCCTGGAGGAGATGCCCCTGCACGAGCGCGGTCTGCTCGACGCCAGCACCGAACACATCACCCTGGCCGAGGCGATCGCGCGCATGTCCGCCGACTACGAGGAGGCCACGGAGGTCATCTCGGCGGCGGAGACCGCGTGGGACGCCCTCCACCCCAGGCTCGCCGAACTCGAATCCATGTGGCAGGAGGTCGGAACCCTCTCCGACCTGGTCGAACTGGACCTGGACGAGCACGAGGGACTCCGCGAGCGATTGGCCGAGGTGGGCGAGACGGTACGCCGGGACCCGCTCTCGATGGTCACCGACACACGCGTCGACACCTCCCGCCTAGACCGTCTCAGAGCCCGCCTGGACCGCACCAGGGGCGAGCTCCGCGACGCGCTGCGCATGCGCGACTCCTACACCGAGAGCGTCGAACGCCTCATCTCGGCCATCGACGACGTCGAACAGGTCGTCCAGCGGGCCAACGAGCTTCGGGCGCGGGTCCTGGCGAAGATCTCCGCGCCTGCCGCCGTGGACGTTCCCGACCCGGTGCCCGGCCTACGGGCCGCGGTCGCCGAGATGGACGACATGCGCTCCCGCAGTGACTGGCGGGGTCTGGGAGCGCGGCTGGGGCAGCTGCAGCACTCCGTCCACCAGTCCGGCGACGACGCGTACGAGCGGGAGCAGAACCTGGCGGGCCTCCTGCAGCGCCGTGCCGAACTCCGAGGGCGCCTGGACGCCTTCCGTGCCAGAGCGGTGCGCCTGGGGCTGGCCGAGGAGGAGCGATTGATCGAACTCCACGGGACCGCCCACTGGGAACTGTGGAACGCCCCCTGTGACCTGCGAGCGGCCACCATGGCGCTCTCCGCTTACCAGCGCACGCTCCAGGAACTTTCGAAAACCGAACCCCCGGAGGACAGAACCACACCGGGAAACGGAGCGTCAGACGGCGAGACTGATGGTGGTGTGAGCAGATGACCAAGTGCACTTCCCCCGGATGCCAGGGCCAGATCGAGGACGGCTTCTGCGTCGTGTGCGGCCTGGCCCCCGTTGACGTGCGACCCCCGGCCCCCCAGGGTCCCGGTGCGCCCTCCCAGCAGGGCGGACCGTCGGGTGCGCCGCCCGGCGCCCCGGCTTCGGGACCCCAACCCTCCTATGGCCCGAGGCAGGGCCCGCCCGGACACCCGGGCCCGCGCCCACCCGGACCGGCGCCCCAAGCCGCACCGGGGACCCCCGGCGTGCCCCCACAGGGCTCCGGACCCCAGAACTCCTCCGGACCCTCCGGACCTTCTGGTCCCTCTGGTCCTTCGGGCAGTGGACCCGAACAGCGGCTGTCCTCCAACCCCTCCACACGGGATTCCGCGGGCAACGACATGTCCGTGCACTCCCACCCGATCAGCTCGGGCAACATCCGCCTCTCCGGCCGATCCGGGCCCGGCAGCATCTCCGGGGCCGTCAGCGGCTCGCCCTCGGGGACGGGCACCTCCGGGCGCGGTTCCAGGCGCGGCATGCTGGGCATGGGCATGGTCCAGGTCCCGCTGGTCCCCGCCAAGGACCCTTCCGAGGCCATCATGACCGACCCGGTCGTGTCGGAGAAGAACCGCTTCTGCGGCAACTGCACCGAGAAGGTCGGCCGGTCCCGGGGCGAGCAGCCCGGGCGCACCGAGGGGTTCTGCCGCCAGTGCGGCACCCAGTTCTCCTTCACCCCCAAGCTGGTCAAGGGCGACGTCGTCGGCGGACAGTACGAGGTGCTCGGCTGCCTGGCCCACGGCGGGCTCGGCTGGATCTACCTGGCCAGGGACCGCAACGTCAACGACCGCTGGGTGGTCCTCAAGGGCCTGCTCAACGCCGGTGACGCCGAGGCGCACAAGGCCGCCGCGGCGGAGCGGGCGTTCCTCTCCGAGGTCGAGCATCCCAACATCGTCAAGATCATCAACTTCTCCCAGCACCCCGATCCGCGCACCGGCATCCCCGGCGGGCACATCGTCATGGAGTACGTGGGGGGCAAGTCCCTGCGGGAGCTCCTCATCGAGGTCAGGGAGAACGGGTCCGGTGAGGAAGTCCTCCCCCTTGGGCAGGTGATCGCCTACGGGCTGGAGTGCCTGCGCGCGCTCGGCTACCTGCACTCCAAGGGCCTGCTCTACTGCGACTTCAAACCGGACAACGTCATCCAGAGCGAGGAGCTGATCAAGCTCATCGACCTCGGAGGCGTCCGGCGCATGGACGACACGCTCAGCCCCGTGTACACGACCCCTGGATACCGGGTCCCCGAGGACGAACTCCGGGGCCCCGGCCCCACCGTGAGCGCCGACCTCTACTCCGTCGGCCGCGCCCTGGCCGTACTCAGCTTCCATTTCAGCTTCATGCGGAAGCACCCGCACAGCATCCCGCCCCGGCACGAGATCCCCCTGCTCCAGCGCTACGAGTCCTTCGACCGGTTCCTGCGCCGGGCCACCAACGTGGAGCCCGAGGCGCGCTTCCACGACGCCGGCGACATGGCGGACCAGCTGACCGGGGTATTGCGCGAGGTCCTCTCCCAGATGGAGGGCACGCCGCACCCCGCGGCCTCCGCCCTCTTCGGCGGCGAGAGCTTCACGAGCGGTGCCGACACGGGTGCGCACAACGCGGACCGCATGCTCAGCCCGCCCTCGCCCACCGAAGCGGCCGCACTGCTGCCCGCTCCGCTGATCGACCCGGCCGACCCGGCGGCGCAGCTCCTGCGCAGTTTCGCGGGCATGCCGCCCGCCGAACTCATCCCGACTCTTCGGGCGGCCCAGGCGCCGTCGCCGGAGACCTTGCTCATGCTCACCCGGGCACTGATCACGGTCGGCCGGCACGGCGAAGCCCTCGACGTGCTCCAGCAGTTCAGTACGGCGATCGCCGGTGACTGGCGCACCATGTGGTACCTGGCCGTCGCGGAGCTGAGCACGGGGCGCTTCAGGGAGGCCAGGGACCACTTCGACGAGCTCTACAGCCACCTTCCCGGCGAAGTCGCGCCCAAGCTCGGCCTGGCTATCGCCTGTGAGCGGATCGGAGAGCTCGACACCGCGGCCCGCCAGTACGCGGCTGTCTGGGCCGCCGACCACTCCTATGTCAGCGCGGCGTTCGGCCTGGCCCGGACCCGGCTGGCCCAGGGGGACCGGGACGCGGCCATCCAGGTCCTGGACACGGTCCCCGAGCTGTCGAGCCTCTACGTTCACGCCCAGACCGCCCTGATCACCGCGCTCGCCCACGGATCCACCGACGGGTCCGACCTGGTGCGCGCCGGCGAGCGGCTCGGCCGGATCGGCCTGGACAGCGAGTCGGCCGACCGGCTGGCCGCCCGGGTCCTCGAGGCAGCGCTGGACTGGCTCCGGTCGGGAGGTACGCCGCCAAGCGGCCAGAGCCTCCTCGGCGTCGAGCTCACGGAGGCGGGTGTGCGCTCCAACCTGGAACGGCGCTACCGGTACCTGGCCCAGCGCGCCAGCCGGACCTCCGAGCGCTACGAGCTCATCGACAAGGCCAACTCGCTACGTCCAGTGACGCTGCTGTGAGGATCGAAGGAACGGCGATGACAAAGGTGCGGACTTGCCCTACCTGCGCCGACACGGTGACAGCGGGCGACGCCTTCTGCGAGGGCTGCGGTCGGAACCTCCCCGAGGACGTGCGTTCCGCGCCGGCGGAGACAGCTGGGCCCGACCGCGTGCCGACCACTCCCCAGACGAGCATGTCGGGGGCGGAGACGGTGGTGGTCGAAAGACCGGGCCTGACCCCCTCCGAGGGGGCTCCGACCGCCCCCCAGGTCAGCCTCAACGGCGCGCCCGGGACCGGTGCACCCGGAGAGTCCGCCCGCTCCGAGGCAGACGCGCCGCAGGAGGACGACGGTCCGGAGTCGGACTGGGACAACGTCGATGCTCAGGTGACCCAACCCGTGCGCCGGGACGCTCCGGCACCGGAACCCGCGCCGCCGGCGCCGCCGAAAGTGGCTCCCGAGTGGCCGCCGCCCGCGGTCGGCAGCAACCCCGTGGCCGTGGAGAACCCGGACCTGTGCGTGTGGTGCCCGGGCCGGGTGGTCGACGGCTACTGCGAGAAGTGCGGCTTCCTCCAGCCCACCGGCCGCGACCACGTCGAGGTCCGGGCCGGTCTGGCCTTCGGTGTCAGCGACCGCGGCCTGCGGCACAAGCGCAACGAGGACGCCATGGCCATCCGGGTGATCGGGGACGACGAACCCCGCGGTGCGGGCACTGTCGTGACCGTGGTCTGTGACGGGGTCTCCAGTTCGCCCAGGTCCGACGAGGCCTCCAGGGTCACCGCGGAGACGGGTGCGACCGTGCTCGCCGACCGCATCCGCGAGGGCGCCGACCCGCGCGAGGCCACCGGCGACGCGATGACCCGGGCGGCCGAAGCGGTCGCCGCCATCGCCGACTCACCCAGTTCCGCGCCCGCCTGCACCTACGTGTCGGCCGTGGCGGACCCGAAAACGGGTGCCGTCACCGTCGGCTGGGTCGGTGACAGCCGTGCCTACTGGCTTGCCGGAAGCCCGAACTCCAGCGCTTCGTCCCTGCTCACCAGGGACGACTCCTGGAGTGAGGCGATGGTGCAGATGGGCGCGCTCTCCCGGGACGAGGCGATGCGCTCGGCCAACGCGCACGCGCTCATCGCCTGGATGGGTGCGGACTCGGGTGAGATCGACGCGCACATCTCGACCATCAACCCGACCGGACCCGGGCAGATCGTGCTCTGCAGCGACGGACTCTGGAACTACTACCCGGAGGCCGACGACCTGGCCGACGCCGTCCCCGATAGGGGTGCGGCGCCGCTCGAAGCGGCCCGCACCTACGTCAGCCTCGCCCTGAGAGCGGGCGGCAAGGACAACATCACCGTCGTCGTCATTCCCGTACCCACCGAGCAAGGGGGTTCCCGTGCCGAACAGCTCTGACCGAGCAGCCGAACCCGAGTTCCGCGTCGAGGTCGACCAGAACCGGTTCCTGCCTCTCGGCGGGACCGAGGTGCACGCGGTAGTGAGCGTGACCTCCAACAGCCCCGTGCTGGTGGGGTCGGCGGTACGGGCCTCCGAAGTGATCATCATCGACACTTCCGGTTCCATGTACGGGGAGAAGATCAACGCCGCCAAGCAAGCGGCCCGCGCGGCGATCGAGACCCTGCGGGACGGCGTCCGCTTCGCCGTGGTCGCCGGGCACCGCGAGGCGGAGATGATCTTCCCCGAAACCGCCGAGCTGGTGGAGGTGGACTCCGACACCCGTGCGGAAGCGCTGGAGTCCGTGGGCCGCCTGCGCGCCGACGGCGGCACGCGGATGGGCAACTGGCTGCTCAAGGCGGACGAGCTGTTCGGCACCGTCGACGACGGGATCAAGCACGCCATCCTGCTCACGGACGGCCAGAACAACGAGATGTCCGACGTCTTCGAGGGGGTACTCCAGCGGCTGGCGGGCAGGTTCGTGTGCGACTGCCGCGGTGTGGGCACCGACTGGAAGGTCGAGGAGCTTCGCCGGATCGACTCCGCCCTCCTGGGCGGCGGACCGGGCATCATCGCTGACCCTGCCGACCTGGAAGCGGATTTCCGGGCGATGGCGCAGGCCTCCATGGGCAAGGCGGTGGCAGATGTCGCGCTGCGCCTGTGGACCCCGCAGAACTCCGTGGTGCGCTACGTCAAGCAGGTGGCGCCCACGGTGCAAGACCTCACCCAGAAGGTGATCGAGAGGGTAGCCCAAGCGGGCGATTACCCGACCGGTTCCTGGGGGACGGAGAACCGCGACTACCACGTGTGCGTGGAGGTGCCCCCGGGCGATCCGGGTCGCCAGCTGCGCGCGGGGTGGGTGCGTGTGGTGATGCCCGGCGAGGCCGGAGGCGAGGACCAGGTCCTCGCCTCCGGCAACATCCTCGCCGAGTGGACGTCGGATGAGGCCCGAGCCACCGAGATCAACCCCCGGGTGGCTCACTACACGGGCCAGGTCGAACTGGCCCAGGCGATCCAGGACGGGCTCACCGCCCGTCGCGAAGGCGACGAGTCGACCGCCACCACCAGGCTGGGCCGGGCCGTCGCTCTCGCACACGAGTCGGGCAACGAGGAGACCGCGAAACTCCTCGACCGTGTGGTCGACGTCGTCGACGCGGTCACCGGAACCGTCCGGCTCAAGCCCAGCGTCGACAAGGTCGACGAGATGACCCTCGACACCAACTCGACCCGGACCGTCCGGACCCGACCGCGCCAGAGCGGGTCCGGGGCCAGCGGCGCCCCCGGACCCGGGTAGGAGGGACCCATGCCGAGTTGCCCTTCAGGGCACCACTCCGCGGCCACCGACTTCTGCGATACCTGCGGGCTGCGCCTCCAAGCGCTGTCCGCACCGCAGCCAGCCCCCCAGAGACCGCAACCAAGACAACCGAAACCGGCGACCCGCGGCGGGCCGTGTCCCGAATGCGGCACGTCCAGGGCCGGTCGGTTCTGCGAGGAGTGCGGTTACGACTTCGCCTCCCAGTCAGGGAGCCACCAGCGGCGCATCTCCGACCCCGGGAGCGCGCCGATCGGTGTGCGCTGGCGCGCGATCGTCGCCGCCGATCCCGCCTACTACCAGTACATGGTGGACCAAGGGATGCTCGATCCGTCCCAGATCAACTTCCCCGCGGGAGGCCAACAGCGCCGCGTCACGCTCCAAGGGGACCGAGTGCACATCGGTCGGCGGAGCAAGTCCCGGGGGTTCACCCCGGAGATCGACCTGGGCGGGCCCGACGGAGACCCCGCGATCTCCCACATCCACGCGATCCTGCTGTCCCGCCCGGACGAGACCTGGGCCGTCGTCGACCCCGGGTCGACCAACGGGACCACGATCAACGGGACCGCCAACCCCATCTCCCACCACGTGGAGGTTCCACTGAACGACAGTGACCGTATCTACGTAGGCGCTTGGACCGTCATCATCCTCCAGAAGGGGTGAACCCCGTTGATGCCCCCCAACTCCGACCAGGTGGCCAGGCGCCCCGAGCCGGGCGCTCCCTCGCTGCCTCCCAGTCCCTCCACCCCCGCCCCCGGTGGCCCCACGACCGGTTCCGGACCCGTCGTCGGCGCCGATGCCAACGGCTCCGACTCCGCCACCGGGCAGCGGATCCGCGCCCTGTGGCCGCGTGTGCGGAGGTCGATGCGCACCACGCCCGCACGGGTGTGGGCGCTGTCCCTCCTGTGCGTCCTCACCATCGGCGGCCTGTTCGGCTCGGCGACGTTCACGCTCAACCAGGCCAGTGACGGTCTCCACGTCCTCGGCCGGGACGCGGGCCCGCAGGCGATGGCGACCACTGAGCTGTACCTGGCGCTGGCCGACATGGACGCCAGGAGCGCGGACGTGCTGCTCATGGGTACCGATCACGACCTGGGGTCGGGGCGGGAGGACGCTCTGGAGCGCTACGACGCCAGCCGGGCCCAGGCCAACGAGGCCCTCCTCCAGGCCTCGTCCCTCACCGAGGGCGACACGGTCGAGGAGGGCAACGTCCAGGCCGTCCTCGACGGGATGGGCGACTACGAGCAGAGGGCCAGTGAGGCGCGGCTGCTCAACGACGAGGCCCAGGCCCCGCCAGGGGAGGTCGACCCGGCGGCCCTCGAGGCCTACCGCGAGGCAAACCAGCTGATGCACACCGAGCTGATGCCCAAGGCGTTCAACCTGGGGCTGGACTCCTCCGCGATCGTGCGCGCCAACCACGAGGAGGGGCAGTCGTCGGTGGCACTCGGTCTCGTGTGGGTCGGCGCGGTGGGCGTGGCGACCGTCGCCTCCCTGGTGGGCCTGCAGCTCTATCTGCGTGTGCGCTTCCGGCGCCGGTTCAACGCGCCGCTCCTGGGCGCGACGGCCGGGACCGTGGTGCTGACCCTCGGGGTCGTCTTGGCGCTGAACAGCAGTGGAACGCATCAGAGCGGGGCCAAGGACGAAGGGTTGGACGCCGCCATGGCGCTGGCTCGCGCCGGGGCCATCGCCACCGACATGCAGGCCGACCAGAGCCGCTATCTCGCGGACGACGATTTCGCCGACAACCATCAGCAGGTCTACCTGGAGCGCGCCCAGCAGGTGCTGTTCCGCCCGGCCAGCACACTCGACGAGTACTACGCGGCGATCGGTGAGATCCCGGACGCCTACCCCGCCCTGCCGGGCGCGGACGGCGCGGACCCCGAAGACCCGGGCACGCTGGGCTACCTGGGCCAGAGCGCCCAGGACTCGCTGCTGCCGGGACAGGAAGAAGCGCTGGCGGAGGTACTCACCTCCTATAACGACCTGCAGGTCGAGGACCAGCGGATGCGGGAGGCCGCGGAGTCGGGCGAGCTGGACGAGGCGCTCGATATCCGGATGGGGGTGGCCCACTCCGAGGACGGGGCCTTCCCCGCCTACTCGGCCGCCCTGGACGGGCTGATCGAACTGCACCAGGAGGAGTTCACCGCGGGGATCGAACGCGGTGACTCCGCGCTGTCCCTGTGGACGTGGGCGCTGCCGGTCGGCTCCCTCATCCTCCTGTCCCTGGTTGTCGTCGGGGTGCGTCCCCGTCTCGCCGAGTACCGCTGACCCCGAGAGAAAGGAACAGGCCGATGCGCTTCCGACACCGTCGTGGCTCGGCCGCGGCTGCCTTGGGCGCCGTGGCGGTGATGGTGCTGTCCTCCTGCTCGGCGGAGCGGGAGGAATCCCTGGTCGACGCGAGTTCGCTGACGATCGGGGTCAAGGACGACCAGCCCGGACTGGGGCTGGACGTGGACGGCGACCTGGTCGGGTTCGACGTGGACGTCGCGCTCTACATCGCCGACCACATGGGGATCGACGACGTCGAGCTGGTGGGCGTCACCTCCGCTGAGCGCGAGGACGCGCTGATCGAGGAGGAGGTCGACATGGTGGTGGCCACCTACTCCATCACCCCGGAGCGCAAGACGGAGGTGACCTACGGGGGCCCGTACTACGTGGCCAAGCAGGACATCCTGGTACGCGCGGACGAGGACGCCGTCGAGGGGGTGCGCGACCTGGAAGGGCGGAGCGTCTGCCAGGGCGAGGGCTCCAACTCGGCGTTCCGGATCACCGACGGCCTCGGCATCGACGTGTCGGAGCTGCAGGAGGTGGACAGCTACAGCGCCTGCATCGAGAGGCTGGGAGACGGCTCCGTGGACGCTGTGTCCACGGACGACCTGATCCTCGCCGGCTTCCTGGCCGAGGACCCCGACGCGTTCCGGTTCGTGAACAACCCCTTCACCGACGAGAAGTACGGGGTGGGGCTGCCCCACGGTGACGTGGCGGCCTGCGAGGCGGTGAACAAGGCGGTGACCGAGATGTACCAGGACGGGACGGCGCCGGGGCTGCTCGAGGAGTGGTTCGGGGAGACCGACCTGGAGGTGGTCGAGAGCGTTCCGCAGTTCGAGGGTTGCGACTGATCCGAGGTTGCGACCGAGCCGTGGAGTCTGGTGATGTCGACGGCGGGTCCCGTTCGTAACGGACGGGACCCGTGCACCCAGAGTGATGATCGGGGCGCGCGCAGACATAACGACTGGGACGGCGGGGGCTTCCCGGGTGGCCCGAACGGGATATATGGCAGATACTGAACCATATGTAGTGCCTTGGGGGGACAGAGGAGGAGTTGTCCGTTGACCATCGTCGAGTTCCTGAACGATCGGTTGGACGAGGACGAACGCGCGTCCAAAGCCGTGCCCGTGGGTTCACGCGGTCGGGAGCGCGCACTGGCCGAGGTGTCGGCCAAACGCAAGATCGTCCGCGGGTACACCGAGGCGCACCGCGAGAGCATGCGCATACTCGACACCTCCTCCCAGGCGGTGAAGGTCAAGGGTGACCCGTGGTCCGAGCTCCTCGCCTGGCGCCTCGCGGTGAAGTACCTGGCCGCCGTCTACCGAGGCCACCCCGAGTACGACCGGTCCTGGGAGGACTAGGGCATGTGCGGCGGGCACGTACCCTGCTGCGCGTCGCCCCAGCGGCACTGTCACCGCGCATCTGTCAGTCGACAGCCGAACCCGGGCGGGCTCCGCTGTGCGATGCTGCCGAGCTTGCGAGGCAGTGCACAGTAGGGAAACTCCTTCTTCGGCCTTGTGCTGGCACCGCCCACCCGTCGCCCGCCACCACCCTCAACGGACGCCTGCGGCGCTACCCCCTGTTCGTCGCCCGCCACCACCCTCAACGGACGCCTGCGGCGCTACCCCCTGTTCGTCGCCCGCCACCACCCTCAACGGACGCCTGCGGCGCAGTACCCCCCGCCGCTCGCGACGGGCAGCATCCACCGAACACGCCTTAAGGGGAAGGCTTATCCCGGCAGGGCGAGCAAGCGTTCGACGGTCTCGGTGAGGTCGCGGCCCTCGACGTCCGGTCGGTCGAAGACCGACGGAAAGCGCCCCTCCAGGTGGGCCGACCAACCCGTCACCAATCCGGCCCGCCGACCGCCCGCTGCGTCCCAGCCATGCGCGGTGACCAGGCCCAGCCGTTCCGGTGCCACATCCAAGGTGCGCGCGGCGGACAGGTAGGCCTCGCGGACCGGTTTCCACGTCCGGGGCCCGCCGCCGTCCAGCACCGCGTCCACCGCGAGCCCGGAGCGCTCCAGCAGCATGTGGACGTCCTTGGAGTCCCCGTAGCCGAGTGTCGCCGTCCGGACCCCCTCCTCCCGCGCGGCGGCCAGCACCTGTGCGGCCTCCGTGCGCGGTTCCAGCCGGGTCAGCCCGTCGATGATGGCGTCCTCGGCTGCGGGGGCGATCTGGTTGCCGGTGATGTCGCGGAGCGACCCCCGTGCGGCGTCCTCGAAGGTGCGCTCCCCGGCCAGTAGCGACAGCGCGAACGCGTCGCGCATCAGGTGGTCCCACCACCTGGTCATGAGCACGCGCGGGATACCCGCCGCACGGAAGCGCCACTCCAGGGGGCCGAGCGGGAAGAGGGTGTCGAGGACGTCGAGGACCAGCGCGGTGGGACGGGCGGGACGTTCGTGCGTCTGCGGGGGCATCGGCTGCGCTCCAACTCCTGAGGGGTGTTGGTGCGTACCTACCCGCGTCCGGGGCGTGTGCTCAGGCCGCGGCCAGCCGGGGGACCTGCTCCGCGGCCCACGGGCTGATGAGCCAGGGCGTCCGTTCGGCGAGGGCGGTCACGTCCGACCAGGCCGCCCAGGCGAACTCGGCGATCTCGCTCGGGTCCGGAGCGGGAGTGTCCTCCGTCCGGGCCCAGAACACCGGGCAGAACTCGTTCTCCACGATCCCCTCGGCGGAGACCGCGCGGTAGCGGAAGTCCGGCAGCGCCTCGGTGACCTCGGTCAGTCCGATGCCGAGTTCCTGCCGGACGCGGCGGTGCACGGCCTCGACCATGGTCTCCTCAGGTGCGGGGTGGCCGCAGCAGCTGTTGGTCCACACACCGGGCCAAGTGGTCTTTCCCAGAGCCCGCCGGGTGAGCAGAACGCGGCCGTCGGGGCCCAGGACGTAGCAGGAGAAGGCCAGGTGCAGAGGAGTGTCCTCGGTGTGCACGGTGGCCTTGTCCGCCACGCCCACGCGCTGGTGGTCCTCGTCCAGCAGCACCACGAACTCGCGCTGGGGCCCCTCCTCGGCCGCCGCCGGTACCGTTGTCTGCTGGCTCACGGAACTCTCCTCACCCGCGGCCCCGGGGCCGCGCAAACGATTCTCCTGTCTTCCATGGTCGCCCGTACCGTACATCGGTCCGTACCGGACGGGGGTGGGAACGGGAGAGACAGTCCGGTGCCGAAGTGCGCATAGTGTTCCTCATGGCCCACGAAGGCGGCCATCGGGACAGCGGCGGGATGCAGTGGTGACGGAAACGGTGACGCGTAGGACGGTCGACGGGATCGACCCGGAGAAGCTTCGGGTGTGCTTGGAGGTGCTCGCGGAGGCGGAGGAGCTGCCCGGCGACCACGAGGACTCCAAGACCCTGCAGCGGGCCACCGCCCGGGTCTTCAAGGCGCTCAAGGAGCGGCGGCGCAAGGAGCGCAGGGCCGCCCAGAAGGCCCACGACGAAGCGGTGTTCGCCGCCACAGCTACGGCCGCACCGGACCGGATCGACGACGAGACCAACGGTCGCGCGCTCACCAGCCGCGCCCTGGGTACCGGTGGAGGCGCCGGAGACGGCGATCGGGGTGTCCAGCTCGCCGGGGTGCTGCGCAAGGCCCGGCCCTGCTACGTCTGCAAGACGAAGTACCGAGAGGTCGACGCCTTCTACCACCAGCTCTGCCCGGAGTGCGCCGTGTTCAACTGGCAGCGCCGCGAGGCCAGGACCGACCTGACCGGGCGCCGGGCCCTGCTCACCGGGGGCCGGGCGAAGATCGGCATGTACATCGCGCTGCGGCTACTGCGCGACGGCGCCCACACCACGGTCACCACGCGTTTCCCCAACGACGCCGTACGCCGGTTCGCCGCGATGCCCGACAGCGACCAGTGGCTGCACCGGCTTCGGGTGGTGGGTATCGACCTGCGCGACCCCGGCCAGGTGGTGCGGCTGGCCGACTCAGTAGCCGACCAGGGGCCGCTGGACATCCTCATCAACAACGCCGCACAGACCGTCCGCCGCTCGCCCGGTTCCTACGCCCCGCTGATCGAGGCCGAAGCCCAGCCGCTCACCGGTGCGGGACTGCCCGAGCCGCTGGTGCTCGGCGGGGTCCGCCCGCGGGAGCTGGAGGGCACCGATGGGGCTGAAGTCGCCGAGGCCGCGCCGCACGAACTGACCCCCGAGATGCTCACGTCCCTGGCGCTGACCACCGGTTCCGCGCATCCGGACCGGGTCCGCGAGGGCGGCGCGATCGATGCCGGGGGACTGGTGCCGGACCTGGCCCCGGTGAACAGCTGGACCCAGCGGATCGGCGGGATCGACCCCGTCGAGATGCTGGAGGTGCAGCTGTGCAACGTGAGCGCGCCCTTCCTGCTGGTGGACCGGCTGCGCCCGGCGATGGCGGCTGCTCCCGCGCGGCGCACCTACATCGTCAACGTGTCCGCGATGGAGGGTGTGTTCGGCCGCGGCTACAAGGGCCCCGGGCACCCGCACACGAACATGGCGAAGAGCTCCCTCAACATGCTCACCAGGACCAGCGCGCAGGAGATGCTGGAGACCGACGGCATCCTCATGACCAGCGTGGACACCGGTTGGATCACGGACGAACGTCCGCACCCGGACAAGGAGCGCTTGGCCGAGGAGGGGTTCCACGCACCCTTGGACCTGGAGGACGGGGCCGCCCGCGTGTACGACCCCGTCGTCCGCGGCGAGCTCGGCGAGGACCTGCACGGCTGCTTCCTCAAGGACTATCGGCCATCGAACTGGTAGCGCTTGGTCGCGACCACCCTTTCGACGGTGCCCGCGCGGCTGGTCCGCCGGTAGACCACGGTGAACCCCGCCGCCCACAGGGAAGGAAGGGTTCGGCGGCGCTGGTGGTCGGCGGGCCGCGAACGCGCCACTGCCTCGAGCGCCGCCTGGAGGCCGCGAACGGCACGCCAGGGACTGGCGACGTGCCCTAAGAGGACGATGTGGCCCCCGGTGCGCAGCACCCTGCAGGACTCTGCCAGGGCCGCGTCCGGGTCGGGGACGCCGCTCAGACCGAGCGTGCACACCACCGTGTCGAAGGCGTCGGACCGGAAGGGCAGGCGCTGCGCGTCCCCCTGCACCAGGAGCGTGTCCGGCCGCACCGACAGCGCGCGCCAACGGGCCCCGGCGAGCATGCCCCGGCTCAGGTCGAGTCCGCAGAGCCGGACCCGCGGGTGGTAGTGGGGAAGGTTGAGACCGGTGCCGACCGCGATCTCCAGCGTGTCCCCGACCGCCCATCCGCAGGCCCAAGCGCGGCCGTCATCGAGCATGAGCGTCTCGTAGACGCCGACCTCGGTCTCGTACCGGGGTGCGTACGCGTCGTACTGGCGCCGCGACCGGGAGGTCTGGTCCTTGGCCATCGAATTCACCTCGCTCTGGAGTGTTCCCGGTCGCAGAGAACCATGCTTGAACCAGTCCTGAATGCTTCCCGGCTCAGGGTTCGAGGACCAGGCGGACCGGGGAACCGATCCGCTTCTCCAGGCGTTCGACCGCCTCGGGCGCCTGCTCCAGGTCCAGGCTGCCGCTGATGGACCGCTTGAAGTCCAGCCGTCCCGCGCCGACCAGGTCGACCAGCTGCACCACGTGGTCGGGCTCGGAACCGTAGTGGCCGAGGATCTGCTGGCGCAGGTAGCTGAACCGGGTGCCGTCCTTCACTTCCAACGGCCGGTTGGTCAGGCCCACCAGGACCAGGCGGCCGTGTTCGCCGAGGACTTGCACGGCCTGCTCGCGCACGACCGGTACCCCGGCGAAGTCGAAGGCGGCGTCCAGCCCGCGGCCGTGGGTGAGCTGGCCGATCCGGGTGAGGAAGTCCGGTGCGGTCGAGTCCAGGGCGACGTCGGCGCCGAACTGGAGTGCGCGCTCGCGGGCGTGTCCGTCCGGGTCGGCGGCGATGATCGGGGCCGCGCCGACCAGCCTGAGCAGCTGGACCGCGTGCGCGCCCAACCCGCCCACGCCCCAGACGCACACCGCTTCGGCGGGACGTACGTCACCGGTTGCGGTCACGGCCGCCCAAGGGGTGGAAACGGCGTCGGGGATGATCGCAGCCTGGTCGAAGGGGAGTCCGTCGGGGAGGGGAACGAGGGTCTCCTCGCCGGCCAGCGCGTACTCCGCCCACCCGCCGTCGTAGTCAACGCCCCTGGTGAGGACTTGGCCGTGCCGGTCGTGTTCACCGGCCTGCAAAGCCACCCGGTCGCCGACCTTCGCGTCGAGGACCTCCTGCCCCAGCTCCTCGACGACACCGGAGACCTCGTGCCCGAGGATGACCGCGTCCCCCTTGAGGTGGAGCGGGGTCAGCGTGCCTTCGATGAGGTGGACGTCGGACAGGCAGACCCCCGCGGCCCGTACCCGGACGAGGACCTGGCCCCGGCCGGGGGTGGGCTTGGGGACGTCGGTGACCTCCAGGCTCCGGTCGCTGACATTCAGCCGGGCCGCGCGCATGGTGGCCATAGGTCTTCCTCGCAGTCGTGTCGTGGGTGCCCTTTTCACCCCCGATCATCACGCTTCGTACTGGGATATGTACGTGGACGACACGGGCGATGCGGGTCAGAACCCGCTCACTTTTTCGTCAATCCGCTCGAGCGCTCAGGGGCGCGCTGCCGGACGTCAGTCCACGAGGTCGCTCCGGTAGGCCCAAGCGGCGACCTCCACCCTGTTGCGCGCGCCAAGCTTCTCCTGGACCCGCGCCAGGTGCGTCTTGACCGTGCTCACGGTGACGTGCAGTTCCGCCGCCGCCTCCGTGTTGGTGAGTCCGCGCGCGATCGTGCGCACGATGTCCGTCTCACGCGCGGTCAGGCCGCTCTCGGCCGGACTCCGCCGGGGCGCCCGGCCGCCGGAGAAGTGCTTCAGCAGGCGCACGGTGATCTGGGGCGACACCAGGGCGTCGCCCCGGTCGGCCGACCGCACGGCCTCGACCAGCAGGGCCGGTCCCGCGTCCTTGAGTAGGAAGCCGACCGCGCCGCCGGCCAGCGCGGCGTGCACGTACTCGTCCAGGTCGAAGGTGGTCACCACGACCACCCGCATCGGGTCGGCGACCCCGGGGCCGGCTAGACGCCGGGTCGCCTCCAGCCCGTCGACCCCGGGCATCCGGATGTCCATGAGGACGACGTCGGGGCGCAGCTCCCCGGCGAGCCGGACCGCTTCGATACCGTCTCCGGCCTCCCCGACGACCTCGATCCCGTCCTCCGCGTCGAGCATGTATCGGAAGCCCGTGCGGACCATCTGCTGGTCGTCGGCGAGCAGCACTCGAATCGTCACTCTGGTCCGTCCCCTCCGCGCGGTACGGGCAGGGTCGCCCGCACCGTCCAACCCTGCCCTATCCCGACGGGGCCGGCGGTCAGCTCGCCGCCGAGGAGCCGGGCCCGCTCGGCCATGCCCACCAGCCCGTGCCCACCGCCCACGGGAATCCCGCCGCCCCGGCCGTCGTCGTCCACCCGGACCAGCACACCTTCGTCCTCGGCGGACACGACCACGCTCACCCGGGTGGCGCCGCGGGCGTACCGCAGCGCGTTGGTCACCGACTCCTGAGCGATCCGCAACACCGCGGTGCCCACACCCGGCGGAAGGTCCGCCAGCCCTTCGCAGGCGTGCACCGTCACCTCCGGCCGCCCCG
>NZ_BAAGZJ010000103.1:0-26403 GCF_054778635.1 Nocardiopsis nanhaiensis | reverse complement strand
GGGTTGGTGGCGGGCGACGAACGGGGGTGCTGCGCCGTAGGCGTCCGTTGAGGGTTGGTGGCGGGCGACGAACGGGGGTGCTGCGCCGTAGGCGTCCGTTGAGGGTTGGTGGCGGGCGACGAACGGGCGTGTCCAGTGGTGCTGGCACAAGGCCGAAGAAGGAGTTCCCCTGCTGTGCGCTGCCTCGCAAGCTCGGCAGCATCGCACAGCGGGGGCCCGCCCGGGTTCGGCTGTCGACTGAGAGATGCGCAGTGCAAGTGCCGCTGGGGCGACGCGCAGCAGGGTAAGTGTCCGCCGAACATGCCCTAACCCGCGGCGGTGCCCTGACCTCCTCCGCGGCCGTCAACCAGGCCGGAATCGTAGGCGAAGACCACCGCCTGCACACGGTCACGCAGATCGAGCTTGGTCAGGATGCGCCGCACGTGCGTCTTCACGGTCGTCTCGGACACGTACAGCCGGTCGGCGATCTCCGTGTTCGACTTTCCACGGGCCATCAGTACGAGGACCTCGAGCTCACGCTTGGTCAGCGCGTTGAGGGATTCGTGGCGCACCGGGTTCCCGTCCGCCGCGGGCAGGCGGCTGGCGAACCGGGTGAGGAGCCTGCGGGTGGCGCTGGGGGCGACCACCGCGTCACCGGAATGGACGGACCGGATCGCCGACAGCAGTTCGGCCGCCGGGGCGTCCTTGAGGAGGAAACCGCTGGCCCCGGCCCGCAGCGCGGCATGGACGTATTCGTCGAGGTCGAAGGTGGTCAGGATCAACACCCGCGGACCTCCCTCCGCGGCGCAGATACGCCGTGCGGCCTCCACACCGTTCATCCGCGGCATCCGCACGTCGAGGACGACGATGTCAGCTGACACGGTTTCCAGTAGTTCGAGCGCTTCGGCCCCGTCCCCCGCCTCACCGACGACCCTCATGTCGGGCTGGGCGTCCAGGACCATGTGGAAGCCGGTTCGCACCAGATCCTGGTCATCGACGAGGACGACCCGGATCCTCTCGTCCGGCTGGCCGTTCGACGTCTCCATCACTCTCCTCTCACCTCAACCGGAACGGCGGCGCAGCGGCAGCGAAGCCACGACCTCGTACCCTCCGTCTTCGTGTGGGCCGACCCGCACGGATCCGCCGTAGACGGACACGCGTTCGCGCATACCGATCAGGCCGTGCCCCCGGTCCTGGTCCGTCCCCCTGGGAGCGAACAAGCCCCACCCGTCATCGAGAACCCGCAGTTCCAAGGTGTCCGAGCCGTAGCGCACCTCCACCCGGACGCTGCCCACGCCCGGACCGGCGTGCTTGAGCGTGTTGGTCAACGCTTCCTGGACCACCCGGTAGGCAGCCAGTTCCACCCCCGTGGCGAGTGGGCGCTGCTCGCCCTCGACGGTGAACTCCACCGGCAGTCCCGCGGCACGCACCTGGTCGACCACCTGGCCCAACTGCCCGATACCGGGCCGCGGCGCGTACTCCTCCGCGCCGTCGTCACCGCGGAGGACTCCGAGTATCCCGCGCACTTCGGCCAACGCCGCCCGGCCGGTCCCCGCGATGGTCTCCAAAGCTGTTCTGGCCCGGTCCGGAGCGCGGTCGACCGCGTACGTGGCGCCTTCGGCCTGCACCACCATCACGCTGAGACTGTGCGCGACCACGTCGTGCATCTCCCGGGCGATACGCTCCCGCTCCTCCGCCACCGCGGCCTGCGCGCGGGCGTCGCGTTCACGCTCCAGCCACTGCGCGCGCTCCTCCAAACCGGCGAAGTAGCGCCGACGAACCCGGACGTAGAGCCCGGTGACCCAGCACAGCAGGATGAGAAAGGTGTAGGCCGCGAAAGCGCCCCAGTCGTCCCAGCTGGCGTAGGGCGACTGGACCATGATCAGAACCAGGCCCGCCTCGACGACGCCCAGCGCCGTGACCGACCACAGGAGGCGGCAGTGCGCCGCGACGGTGTACAGGGCGATGACGACGGCGAGATCGGCGACGATCAGCCCGGTTCCCAGCACTATCTGCACGGCTGCCACGGCCGCGACGACAGCGAACACCGCGACTGGGAGAGTGCGCCGCATGGCCAGGGGCAGCAGGAGTGCGAAAGTGATCACCAGGTGCGGGGGCGCGGACAGCAGACCGTGGGCCCCGTCCCCCGTGTGTCCGAGGAGCGCGCCAGCGGTGAGAAGCACGAAAGGCGCGATGCTGATCGTGTCGACGAGCATGACGTGATTCCGCAGCCAGATTCGCACCCTTCCGAACACCCATTCAGTGTAGGCCCCCGGGTTCGCCGGTAAAAGCAAAAGAGAGCGCGGGGGACGGTGAAGTCGGTTATCGGTTAATTGTTCTCCTGCCGCGCCGCCCTCCAGCTGAGCGGTGTGACACGCGATCCCGACGTGTTCCCGGCCATCCCGCGCAGCACGACGGGAGCCACGACGAAACCGATGGCCGCCCAGGCGCCGAGTACCCCGAACGTTTCCATGTGCTGCCGGGAGGAGGCCAGCTCAACGTCGGCTATCGCCTCGGGAAGCATCGCTGGAAGCAGCCCCAGACCGATCCACTGCGCCCACTGGGGGAGGGCCGCCAGGGGGAAGAACACGCCGGACACCGCCACGACCGCTATGAACAGCAGCCCCGCCGGTACGAGCACGATGAGCATCATGGCTAGGCCGATCATCCCGGTGAACACGATGTTCATAGCGAGGACCCCGGAAATCGCCCGAGTGGCGACGGACATTTCAGCCTCCGACACCAAGCTGTCAGTAACGAAATACAGCAGCACCAGCGAGACCACCGGAAAGAGGACGCAGTTGAATATCTGGCCCGTGTTGTGCCGGAATTCGATTCGCGCGTGCACCAGACCGGCGCCAGAGGCAGTACGGACCGCGACTGCCGCTTCCTGAGACCGGCACCGACCTCCGCTCCGGCGTACCCGCGGCACCGGGGCGGCACCCCCGTCTCAAGCCATGCGGAGGCGTTCCACCGGCTGCCCGGTGACTTCGGCGATGAGCTCGAACTCCTTGTCCAGGTGGAGGAGGGTCAGGCCGGCGAGTTCGGCGATCGCCGCGGCGAGGAGGTCGGGGGCGCCCGGGCCCCGGTGCAGCCCCTTGTCCGCGAGCATCACCTGAACCTCGATCGCACGACCCTCCATCGGGGGTGTGGCGTTCTGGACCGGCATGACCGAGAACGGCGGGCGCGCCATGAAGTCCCGCAGCTCGGCTCCGGACTGTGCGGCCGATCCGACCTCCAACCGGGTGATGGCCGAGATGCACACCATGCCCCGTTGCATACGGGAGGCCCATTCGGGTGCGTCGGGGCTTGAGGCCAGACGCACGAAGGCGGACTTGTCGATCAGCCAGATCATTCCCTTGCCCGTTCCATGACGTCCGGATCCTCGAACCGTGCGTTGGCGTTCAGGTACGCGCTGCGGGGGTGCCTCTGCTTCCCGGCATCCGCGTCGATCGCCCCCACCAGGCTGTCCGGGACATCGTGGTTCAGGCCAGCTGCCCTACCGTCACCGCCAAGTGCACGCATGATATCCCGCGGAACCGTCCGAGGTACGCCGGATCCTCACCGCGGCTCGGAAGCCTCACCGTGGTTCGGAGGTGACGGCCACGGTCACCCTGAGACGCGGCGGAAGCGGTACCACTTGGGGTTGGTGCGGTTCATGGGCCAGCCCAGACCCTCGGTGGACGCGTCCTCCACGTCGGTCAGCTCCCATTCGGGAAAGGCCGCTTCGATCTCCGCCTGGGAGACCCCCTCGACCATGCGCCGGTAGATGGACGGGCCGAAGGCGAGCATGAGCAGGGTGGCGCTAGGGGCGGCGAGCGCGGTCACGCTGCGGCCCTGGGCGGCCTGTTGGGTCTGGTCGAGCCCTTGGAAGCAGCCGATGTCCAGGAACAGGTCGAAGGTGCCCAGGTCGGGTGAGAGGTCGGTGGCGTCGCCGACGACGTAGGTGACGTCGTCGGCGTTCTTCTCGCGGGCGGCCTCGATGGCTGCGGGCACGAAGTCGAGGCCGACCGCCTCCCAGCCGTGGCGGGCGAGTTCGGGCGTGAACTGGCCCCGGCCACAGCCGATGTCGAGGGCCCTACCGGGGCTCTCGCGGTCCTTCGACTCGCGTTCGAGCCAAGAGCGGAGCTGGGCCCCGGCCGCGGGGCCGTAGCGCTCCCAAGGGGTGAAGCCGAGACGGTACATCCGCGCGTAGTTCGTCATGGGTCCAAGGTAAGCGGCCTCCGCCTGCCTGGACAGGTGACCCCCGAGTGCGTGTTCCGTGGCGTGCGGCCCCGCGGGAAACCGCTGGTGCGGCGGGGTGCCATCGCCATGCGACTAGTTACTGACCGATCGGTCTGTAATACTGTCCCCAGAGACCCACACCGAGGAGAGGACCTCACGTGTCCGAAGTACTGGAGAGCTACGCGCAGGGTTCGTGGTTCACCCCCGCGGACGAGGGTGCGCCCCTGGCCGACGCGAACACCGGAGAGACCGTCGCCCGGATCTCGAAGAACGGCCCCGACGTCGCCGCGATGGTCGAGTACGCGCGCGAGGCCGGCGGGCCCGCGGTGCGGGCACTGACCTTCCACCAGCGGGCGAACATCCTCAAGGAGGTCGCCAAGCACCTCATGGGGTACAAGGACGAGTTCTACGCCCTCTCCCACCGGACCGGCGCCAATAAGCGCGACACGATGGTCGACGTGGACGGTGGTTTCGGCACCCTCTTCAGCTTCTCCAGCAAGGGCCGCCGCGAGCTGCCCAACTCGACCGTCGTCCTCGACGGCCCGCTGGAGCAGCTCAGCAAGGGCGGCACGTTCGTCGCCCAGCACGTCTACACGTCCCGCCCGGGCGTGGCCGTGCAGATCAACGCGTTCAACTTCCCCGTCTGGGGCATGCTCGAGAAGCTCGCCCCGGCCTTTCTCGCGGGCCTGCCCAGCATCGTCAAGCCCGCGGGGCAGACCGCCTACCTGACCGTCGCCGTGGTCAAGCGGATGGTCGAGTCCGGCCTGATGCCCGAAGGGTCGATCCAGCTCCTGGTCGGCAGCCACCGGGGGCTGCTCGACAACCTCGGCCCGCAGGACATCGTGGGCTTCACCGGTTCCGCGGCCACCGGCGCGATCCTGCGCAACCACCCGAACGTGGTCACCGGCGGTGTCCAGCTGAACGTCGAGGCCGACTCCCTCAACTGTTCGATCCTCGGCCCGGACGTGAAGGTCGAGGACCCCGAGTTCGACCTGTACGTCAAGCAGGTCGTGGCCGAGATGACCGTCAAGGCGGGCCAGAAGTGCACCGCCATCCGCCGCGTCATCGTGCCCGAACCGATGGCCGAAGCCGTCACCGAAGCGCTGACCGACCGACTGAACAAGGTCGTGGTGGGCGCGGCCGACAACCCCGACTCCCGTCTGAGCCCGCTGGTCTCCCTGGACCAGCGCGAGGAGGTCCGCAAGGCGGTCAAGGCCCTGCGCACCTCCAGCGAGCTGGTGTTCGGCGACCCTGAGCGGGTGGAGGTGAACGGCGCGGACGACGAGTCGGGGGCGTTCATGTCGCCGATCCTCCTCCGCGCCGAACCCGGCGCGAAGGAACCGCACGACGTGGAGGCCTTCGGCCCGGTCAGCACCGTCATCACGTACGGGACGGTCGCCGAGGCGGTGGAGCTCGCCGCGCGCGGCCAGGGGAGCCTGGTCGGTTCGCTGGTCACCCACGACGAGAACGTCGCCCGCGAGGTCGTCCTCGGCGTCGCCCCCTGGCACGGTCGCATCCTCGTGTTGGACCGGGACGACGCCAAGGAGTCGACGGGGCACGGTTCGCCTATGCCCGTCCTGGTCCACGGCGGCCCCGGCCGCGCCGGCGGCGGCGAGGAGATGGGCGGTGTCCGCGGCGTCAAGCACCACATGCAGCGCACGGCAGTCCAGGGTTCCCCGGACATGATCACCTCGATCACCGGGCACTGGACGACGGGGTCGCGCCGCGCCGTCGGAGACGTGCACCCGTTCCGCAAGGACCTGACCGAGCTGCGGATCGGCGACACCATCGAGTCGGCCGAGCGCACGGTGACCCGCGCCGACATCGACCACTTCGCCGAGTTCACCGGTGACACGTTCTACGCGCACACCGACGAGGAGGCCGCGGCCGCCAACCCGCTGTTCGGCGGGATCGTGGCGCACGGCTACCTGGTGGTGTCCCTGGCAGCGGGCCTGTTCGTGGACCCGGCACCGGGCCCCGTGCTCGCCAATTTCGGCGTCGACCACCTGCGCTTCCTCACCCCGGTGAAGGAGGACGCGACCATCAAGGTGACGCTGACCGCCAAGCAGATCACCCCGCGCACCAACGCCGACTACGGCGAAGTCCGCTGGGACGCGGTCGTCACCGACCAGGACGGGGAGGCGGTCGCCACGTACGACGTCCTCACCCTGGTGGCCAAGGGCGACGGGTAACGACAGGACCCGATCGGCCCGTCGCCTTGTCGACATGGCGGTATGACCGCATGGCGACAGGGGAAGGCGGGGAGAGGCAGCGGTGCCCCCGGTTCTCAGACCGGGGGTACCGCCGTGTCCGGGCCCAAGGCATAACCTGCCTTTATTCTCCGGAAAGCCACCGCTTCCTAGGGTGGTTGGGGTGTGATGACCACCGTTCCCGACGCAAGTAGGGGGCAGCATGGGACGCATTACCGTTGACGCCGAGAACACCGAGCCGGTCGAGCTGTACTACGAGGACCAAGGGAACGGCCGACCGGTCGTCCTCATCCACGGTTACCCGCTCGACGGACGTTCCTGGGAGAGGCAGACCACCGCTCTCCTGAACGCCGGTTACCGGGTGATCGCCTACGACCGGCGGGGCTTCGGGCAATCGTCGCACCCCTCGGACGGGTACGACTACGACACCTTCGCCGCCGACCTGAGGACCGTCCTGGAGAGTCTGGACCTCGAGGACGCCGTGCTCGTGGGCTTCTCTATGGGCACCGGAGAGATCGCCCGTTACCTGGGCGCCTACGGTTCCGACCGGATCTCGAAGGCGGTTTTCCTCGGCTCACTCCAGCCCTATCTGCTGAAGGCCGACGACAACCCCGGCGGTGCGGCCCCGAGGGACTTCTTCGAGGACATCGTCGCCCAGGTCGAGGCCGACCGGTACGCCCACCTGACCGGCTTCTTCCACGACTTCTACAACCTGGACCAGAACCTCGGCAGCCGGATCAGCGAGGAGGCCGTCCGCAACAGCTGGAACACCGGCTCGGGCATGGGTGCGGTGGCCGCGGCCGCCTGCCCGCTCACCTGGATCACCGATTTCCGTGAGGACATCCCGAGAATCGACGTTCCTTCGCTGATCGTGCACGGGACCGCCGATCGGACCCTGCCCATCGACGCGACCGCCCGCCGGTTCACCGAGCTACTGCCCTCTGCCGAGTACGTGGAGATCCCGGGCGCACCGCACGGTCTGCTGTGGACCCACGCGGACCGGGTCAACGAGCTCCTGTTGGGCTTCCTCGGCACCTAGGCACCACGGAGGCGGTGTCCCGGGAGCAAGAGCGTTCCGGGGCACCGCCGCGCCAGGCCGCGACACACTCCGGCCGGGGTCGGCTGGCATGCTGGCCCACAGACGCTAGGGGGAGACGTGCGACAGGGGGACCGTGACCCGAGGATCCGTCCGAGACGCACCACCAAGCTACGGGTGACCGAGTACTTCGCGGCGCCGCCGGAGCGGGTGTTCGCGCTTACCCTCAGCGAGGAGGGCTTCGTGGACGCCATGCCGCCGGGGGTGGAGGTCCTGCACTGGCCCGGGCGTTTCGGCAGGGGCGAGGTCCTGGACCTGCGCTGGGGTGCGGCAGGGTACTTCCCCGTGCGCTGGACCGCCGTCATCGACGCATACGAGGAAGGCCGGTCGTTCACCGACCTCCAGGTGCGGGGGCCGTTCCGCTTCTGGCGGCACACGCACACGGTCGAGCCGCACGGTGCGGGCACCCTGCACACCGACCTGGTGGAGATCAGCACCGGGTTGGGCCCTCTTGGCGACCTCGCCGCCGCGGCCGCGGTCCGGGGCGCCTTCGGTCCGCGCCTCCGCCGGATGCGTGCCGGTGTGGAGCACTGACCGAGCGGGGGTCGACCCCAGGAGGGATCCGAGGGAACCACGGCACCAGTAGTTGACACGGTCCACACCTCCACGTGGAATGTGCGGGTCCCCCGATGTCGTGATGACCCGCTTACCGCGCCGTCGACGAGGAGCCCCCTTGACCACGTCCGAGCGAACGCGCCCCCGCCTCCCCATGCGCATGGTCCTGGGGGCGCTCCAGTTCATCGAGAGGGTCGGCAACAAGCTCCCGCACCCGTTCTGGCTGTTCACGATCATGGCCTTGATCGTGATCCTGTTGAGTGCGGCACTCAACGCCCTCAACGTCTCGGCGACCTCTCCGATCGACGGCGAGGTCATCGAGGTCAGGAGCCTGCTCTCCGCCGAGGGCATGCAGGTGATCTTCGGTGACGCCGTCGAGAACTTCGTCAATTTCCCGCCCCTCGGGGTCATCATCGTCGTGATGCTCGGCGTTTCGGTGGCAGAGCAGAGCGGTCTGCTCAACGCGATGCTCCGAGGCGGGGTAACCCGGGTTCCCGCGAAATGGCTGACCTTCGCGGTCGCTCTGACCGGTGTCACCGGCAGCGTCGCCTCCGACGCCGCCTACGTGGTGCTCGTCCCGCTGAGCGCCCTGTTGTTCCAGGCAGCCGGGCGCAGCCCGGTCCTGGGGCTGATCGTGGCGTTCGGATCCGTGTCCGCCGGGTACAACGCATCCCTGCTCATCACGCCCACGGACGCGGTCCTGGCCGGTCTGACCACGGAGGCCGCGGGCTTCGTCGAGCCGGGATACCTCGTCACGGCCCTGGACAACTACTTCTTCACCTTCGTGTCCGCGATCGTGCTCGCGACACTGATCACCCTCGTCACCGAGTTCCTCCTGTCCAAACGGACGGAGGGACTGCGCCAGGACGGCGAAGGGGTAGAGGGCGACCTGGGCTCCATGCGCCTGACCACCGCCGAGCGCCGCGGGCTGCGCAACGCGGCGCTGACCCTGCTGGTCGTGGTCGCGGCGTTCGCCTCGGCGCTGGCACCGGCGGCCTCGCCCTTCCGCGGTGAGGACGGATCGGTCCTGGAGTCGCCGGTCATCACCGGGATCGCCTACGTCCTCGGCATCCTCTTCTTCCTGGTCGGCGCGGTCTACGGCCGTACCGTCGGCACCATCCAGAAGACCCGGGACATCCCGCCGGCGATGGTGCCGGGCGTGCGCGACCTCGCGCCCGTCGTGGTGCTGTTCTTCGCCGCCTCGCAGTTCCTCGCCTACTTCTCCTGGACCGGGATGGGGGAGATCCTCTCGATCCGGGGGGCCGCTTTCCTCGACGAAGCAGGTGTGCACCCGGTCCTGCTGTTCCTCGGCATGATCCTGTTCGCGACGACGATGAACCTGTTCATCACGAGCGGGTCGGCGCAGTGGACCATCATCGCGCCGATCTTCGTGCCCATGTTCATGCTCCTCGACATTCCGCCGGAGACCACCCAGGCGCTCTACCGGATCGCCGACTCCAGCACCAACGTCATCAGCCCCATGAGCCCGTACTTCGTCATGGTGCTGGGCTTCCTCCAGCGGTACCGGAAGGACGCGGGGATCGGCACGCTCGTCTCCCTCACGCTGCCGATCTCCCTGACCATCCTGACCGGCTGGACGCTCCTGTTCCTGGGCTGGTGGGCACTTGGACTGCCGCTGGGCCCGGGCGTCCCGGTGTAGTGGGGAGAACCGGTACAACAGGGAGACCGGTGCGGGCGACGTCCCGGCTCGGAAGGAACCGGTCAACCTACGATCCGGCCGAACTGAGAGGGTCGCGACATGACTGACACTGCGACGGAGAAACTGGCCGCGGCGGCCGAGCGGGACTTGGACCTGATCATCGCGGACCTGCGCCGAATCGTCGAGCTGGAGACCCCCAGCCACGAACCGCCCCTGTTGTCGGCGGGGCTGGACGGCATCGAGTCCTGGCTGGCGGAACGGCTGGGTGACCCGGCCGACCGGGTCCGGCACGGCGGCGGCGCGTACGGCGACGTCCTGGAACTCACCTACCCCGGCACCGCGCCGGGGAGCGTGCTCTTCCTCAGCCACTACGACACGGTCTGGCCGGGCGGCACCCTGGACGGGTGGCCCGTGACCATCGCGGGGGACAGCCTCACCGGCCCCGGTTGCTTCGACATGAAGGCCGGGATCGTGCACAGCGTCTGGGTGCTGCGGCTGCTGCGGGAGCTGGGACTGCCCCACCCCGAGGTGCGGATGCTGCTCACCGGCGACGAGGAGATCGGCAGCCCGGCATCGCGCCCGCACATCGAGCGCGCCAGCGAGGGGGTGGACCTCACCCTCGTCCTCGAACCCAGCCGCGAGGGCATGGTGAAGTCCCGCCGCAAGGGCATGGGGCTCTTCGACGTGGAGGTGCGCGGGGTGGAGTCCCACGCGGGCCTCGACCCGGCTGCCGGGGCGAGCGCGGTCCACGCTCTGGCCGAGGTGCTGCCCCGGATCACCGCCCTGTCCGCGCCCGACCGGGGCACCACCGTGAACGTGGGGACGGTCTCCGGCGGCACGGGGCGCAACGTGGTGGCCGGTCGCGCCCTCTGCAAGGTGGACGTGCGGGTGCAGGAGCCCGAGGAAATGGGGCGGGTCGACGAAGGGCTGGCCGCTCTCGGGGTCTCCGACCCCCGGATCTCCGTCGCGGTGACGGGGGAGTGGAACCGGCCGCCGATGAACCCCAACCCGCCCTCGGAGCGGGCCTTCGCCACCCTGCGGGAGGTCGCCGACGACCTGGGGGTCCGCCTGGGTGAGACGGCGGTCGGCGGGGCCAGCGACGCCAACCTCGTCTCCGCACTGGGCCGTCCCGTGCTCGACGGGCTGGGCGCGGTGGGCGCGGGGCCGCACTCGCGCGACGAGCACCTGCTGGTCAGTCGCACCCCGCACCAGATCGCCGTGGTCGCCGGACTCCTGGAACGGATGGTCCGCGGGTAGGAACCCGGCCGGCCGCGGACGCCTTTGACCTGTACGCAGTCGGCGGACCGCGACCAGCGGAGCCCGACACGGGGAAGCGCCCCGGGGGGTGCCGACTCCCTCCGGGGCGCTCCGTCTCTTGCCGACTCCCTGGTGGACCCGGTCTACAGGCGGGCGATGGCCTGGGCCGGGTTCTCCATGGCGTCAGCCACCACGCGCATGAAACCCGCGGCCGTACCGCCGTCACACACGCGGTGGTCGAAGGCGAACGACAGCTGCGTGATCTTGCGGGCCGTCAGTTCGCCGTCCACCACCCAAGGGCGGTCGATGATTCGGCCGACGCCGAGGATCGCGACCTGGGGGTGGTTGATGATGGCGGCACTGCCGTCCACGCGGAGCGAACCGAAGTTGTTCAGCGTGAACGTTCCCCCGCCCATCTGGGCCGGGGTGGCCTTCCCCTCCCGGGCAGCCTGGGTGAGCGCCCTGATCTCCGTGTCCAGCTCCATGGTGGTGAGCTTGTGCGCACCCAGCACGGCAGGGGCGACCAGGCCGCGGTCGGTCTGCACCGCCAGGCCGAGGTTGACGCCGTCGTACTGGACGAGCTCGTCGCGCTCGGTGTCCACCAAGCCGTTGAGCTCGGGGTGGGCGTGCAGGCCGGCGAGTACGAAGCGCGCCAGGTAGGCCAGCAGCCCGGGGCCGGAGGGGTCCGAATGGCGCAGTCGGACCAGCTCGGTGGCGTCCACGTCCACCCACACGGTGGCTTCGGGGATCTCGGTGCGGCTACGCGAGAGCGAGTTCGCGACGCTCTTGCGGAACCCGCCCATGGCCACGCGCTGGGACTCGGCCAGCCCGGTGCGGCGGTCCACCGCACCGGGCTCGACCGGGGCCGGTGCGCCCGCGGGGGAGGGTGCGGGGACCGGTGCCGCCGCGGGAGAGGGGACCGCGACCGAGGCGGACGGAACCGGAGCGGTGTTGGCCCCGGCCGCCTCGATCGCGGAGCGTACGTCGCGCCTGGTGATGAGTCCGCCCGGGCCACTGCCCTCGATCTCGGCCACGCGCACCCCGGCTTCCCTGGCCATCTGGCGGACCAGCGGCGAGGTGACCAGCGGGACGCGGCGCACCGGTGTGCTCTCGGCGGGGGCCGGGTTCGCCTCGGGCTTCGGCGGCTGCTCACCGCGTGCCGGAGGGCGGCTGCGCGGACGGCGGCGGCGACCGGAGCCCGTGGACTCGGGGGTACCGTAGCCGATCAGGACGTTGCCCGAACCCGCGCCCGCGCGCTCCTCCTCGCGGTAGCGCTCCCCCGCGGTGTCGGCCTGGGCCGCCGGAGCGGCCGCCTCCGCAACCGGTGCGGCCTCAGACGCCTCCGCGACCGGCGGGGCCGCAGCCGTCGCCACGGTGATGAGCGGCTCGCCGACCACCATGACCTCGCCTTCCTCACCGTGCAGGACACTGACGGTCCCGGCGAAGGGCGAGGGGACCTCGACGATGGACTTGGCGGTCTCCACCTCGGCGATCGGCTGGTCGAGGGTGACGGTGTCGCCGACGGACACCAGCCACTTCACGACCTCGGCCTCGGTGAGGCCCTCCCCCAGGTCGGGGAGGTCGAAGATCTGGTCGGTCACTGGTCCTCCCACTGCAGGTCGTCGACGGCGTCGAGGATGCGGTCCACGCTGGGCAGTTGGAAGCGCTCCAGCTTCGGTGGGGGAAAGGGGATGTCGAAGCCGGTGACCCGGCGTACCGGGGCGGCGAGGGAGTGGAAGCAGCGCTCGGTGACCCGGGCGGCGATCTCCGAGGCGACGCTGGCGTATCCGCTGGCTTCGGCGACCACGACGGCGCGGCCGGTGGAGCGCACCGCGGCGCACACGGTTTCGTCGTCGAAGGGGACGGGGGAGCGCACGTCCACGACCTGGAGGCTGCGGCCCTCCTGGGCGGCGGCCTCGGCGGCCTCCAGCGCGGTGGGGACGGAGGGGCCGTAGGCGATGAGGGTGGCGTCGGCGCCCTCGCGCCGGACCACGGCCTCGCCGATCCCGGGCGCGGGCCGGTCGAAG
Organism: Nocardiopsis nanhaiensis; assembly: GCF_054778635.1. NCBI lineage: Bacteria > Bacillati > Actinomycetota > Actinomycetes > Streptosporangiales > Nocardiopsidaceae > Nocardiopsis > Nocardiopsis nanhaiensis. The sequence goes on along the minus strand of NZ_BAAGZJ010000103.1, from coordinate 13,395 downwards.
TCCACCTCCTCCTTGGCCCAGTAGAGCTTCTTGGGCTCCATGAACACCACGGGGTCGGGGGAGGCGATGGCGTCGCGCAGCAGGTAGTAGGCATCCTCGGGATTGGCGGGAGTGACGACCTTCAGGCCCGGGGTGTGCGCGTAGTACGCCTCGGAGGAGTCGCAGTGGTGTTCGACCCCGCCGATGCCGCCCGCGAAGGGGACCCGGATGACCATCGGCAGGGCGACCCGGCCGCGGGTGCGGTTGCGGGTCTTGGCCACGTGGCTGACGATCTGCTCGAAGGCCGGGTAGGCGAAGGCGTCGAACTGCATCTCGACCACCGGGCGCATGCCGTTCATCGCCATGCCCACGGCCATGCCGACGATGCCGGACTCGGCGAGCGGGGTATCGAAGCAGCGGTCCTCACCGAATTCGGCGGTGAGGCCGTCGGTGATGCGGAAGACGCCGCCGAGGGGGCCGACGTCCTCGCCGAAGACGAAGACGGACGGGTCCTCGGCGAGGGAGTCGCGCATCGCCCGGTTGAGCGCCTGCGCCATGGAGAGCTTCTCGGTCGCCATGTCAGTTGCCCTCTCTGCTCAGTTCGTCGGCCAGGAAGGCGGCCTGCTCCGCCAGCTGCGGGGTGGGTGAGGCGAACACGTGCGCGAACAGGTCCGCCCCGTCGGGCTCGACGTCCCGGTTGACGCCCTCGCGCATGTGGGTGGCGACCCTCTCCGCCTCCTCGGTGATCTCGGCCTGCTTGGCCTTCGTGAGCACCCGCTTCTTTTTGAGGTAGGTCTCCATGCGCCGCAGCGGGTCCCGTGCCACCCAGGGGTCGACCTCGTCGTCGCTGCGGTAGCGGGTGGCGTCGTCGGCGTTCGTGTGCGCCTGCATCCGGTAGGTGTGCGCCTCGACCAGTTGCGGCCCCTCACCGGAGCGGGCGGCGCCGACGGCGCGCTCCAGGACGGCGAGGACGGCGGCGGCGTCGTTGCCGTCCACGCGCTCGCCGTTGACGCCGTAGCCGACGCCCTTGTGTGCCAGGGAGGGCGCGGCGGTCTGCTTGGCCAGGGGGACGGAGATCGCGTACTCGTTGTTCTGCACGAAGAACACGACCGGTGCCTTGAAGACCGCAGCGAAGTTCAGGGCCTCGTGGAAGTCGCCCTCGCTGGTGGCTCCGTCGCCGCAGAGCGCCATGACCACGGTGTCCTCACCGCGCAGTCGAGCGGCGTGGGCGACGCCGACGGCGTGCAGGAGCTGGGTGGCGAGCGGAGTGGCCTGCGGCGCCACGTTGTGGCCGTAGGGGTCGTATCCCGCGTGCCAGTCACCTTTGAGGAGGGTGAGGACCTCGACCGGATCGACGCCGCGGGCGATGACGGCGGCGGTGTCGCGGTAGGTGGGGAAGAGCCAGTCACCGTCGGCCAACGCGAGGGCGGCGCCGGTCTGGCAGGCCTCCTGTCCGTGGGAGGAGGGGTAGACGGCGAGGCGGCCCTGGCGGACGAGGGCGCTGGCCTGGTCGTTGACTCGTCGGCCGATCACCAGGGAGGTGTAGGCCTCGAGGAGGCGCTTGGAGCCGGGCATCCGCAGGTCGGCGCTGTCGACCTGGGCGCCGGACTCGTCGAGCAGCCGTAGGGGCAGCTCGGAGGGGAGAAGGCCCTGGTGTTCAGCCATGCTGCAACCTCCTGTTTCACGGAAGATCTGTACAGGGACATGGTGCTATTTCAGGCCATCTGTTCGCCACAAACCGGACATAATCAAGAAAATGTCGCGAAAGTTCCCGGCCAGCGCATCCATTTGTCTATGCATGTGATGCGGAACACGGGTCGACTTGGACATGTGGCCGGGGACACGTCCATGCGTGACGCGGAACCCACGAGTCGACAGGTCTCCCTGTCCCCGTATCGACTTCTCGACGAACCGACCCGTTCAGACCGCACCTGGCGCCCGTCGGGTGATGGGACCTCGCCAATGCCGCGTCAGCCGAGGTTCACCCCGTCGGGCAAACCCCGACTGACGCGGCATTAGCATGTACCGGTGCCGCGAACGGGCTGACCTGCGAGGCTCCGCGCACACCGACAACCAGCGGAACACCGGGGGGAACCGACCGTGAGCGACGAGCGCGAGAACCTGACCTACGAGCTCTTCGGTACGGCGATGCGCGAGATGGCCCAGGCGATCGCCGACGACGGGTACGAGCCCGACATCATCCTGTCCATCGCCCGGGGCGGGCTCTTCGTCGCCGGCGGGCTGGGATACGCCCTGGACGTCAAGAACCTCCACGTCATGAACGTGGAGTTCTACACGGGGGTCGGCACGACGCTGGACATGCCGGTCATGCTGCCGCCGGTGCCCAACGTGGTCGACTTCGGCAAGAAGAGGGTGCTGGTCGCCGACGACGTCGCGGACACCGGGAAGACGCTCAAACTCGTGCACGACTTCTGCGCCGAGCACACCGCGGAGGTGCGTAGCGCGGTCATCTACGAGAAGCCGCAGTCCCTGGTCAAGTGCGAGTACGTGTGGAAGCACACCGACCGCTGGATCAACTTCCCCTGGTCAGTGGAGCCCCCCGTCGTCCACCGCGAGGACCAGGTGCGCGACGCCTGATCCCCGCGGCCCCGGACACCGGCGCGGACCGGGCCGAAAACGGCCCGCCCGGCTCAGTCGCCGGCCGCCCGCTCCCCGTCCGGTTCCGAGGTACGGGACGCGGAACCGGTGTCCCTGCCGGGGGCCGGGCGGAACAGGATCCGCGCCATGGTGCCCAGCATCACCGCGCCCAACAGGAGCATGCCGAGCGCCGCGGGGACCTGCAGGGCCTGCGGCAGGTAGAGCGGCAGATGCCAGGAAGGGTGCTCCGTCCCCGCGAGGGTTCCGATCAGCGAGGCCACCCCCTGGTAGAACGGCAGCCAGAAGGTGAGTCCCAGTACCGCCAGCGCGGCCCCGGCACCGCTCGACATGTTGTCGACACTGCGCTCGATCCGGTTGAGGAATGCCCACTCTCCCTCAGTGTCCCGGACCTCACCCAAACCGTCCTGGCCGGGGCCGGCCTGGCCCGGACCGGCTTCGGCGCGCTCCGCGGCGGACGGCTCCACGCTCTTCCCCGCCGTGGCGTCCCACCCCCACCGCAGGGTGTTGAGCAGTTCCGGCCCCCGGGTCTCCAGCCTGCGGTAGGCCACCCGTCCCAGGCCCCAGCCCAGCAACAGCCCTTCGACGGCACCGAAGGCGACCGCGGCCCAGACGAAGTTCGGGTTGTCGGTGAACACACCGAGGCCCACCAGGGCAGCGGGCGGGGCAGCACACACCAGCAGCAGCGGGAACAGCACCGTGAACTGCCCCGACGGATCGCCGGAGGCCAGCGGGCTTCCACCGTGCCGGTGCGGTTCCGGTCCGGGCGCGGGCCACGAGACCGCGAACAGCACGCTCAGACCGACACCCGCGCCAGTCAGTGCCGGGAGCACCGCCGCCACCCAGGGCCACGCCCAGTCCTGTCCGGTGAACACGATGCCGCCCACCGACACCACGAGCGAGATCGGCACGAAGACCAGCAACCACGTGAGCTGGCGGCCCCGTACGTCCCGCCGCTCAGCGCCCGGGGTGAGCAGGGTCTGCCACAGGGCACTGCCGTCCAAGGCGTAGACGTTCAGCGACATCAGGGCGGCCAGGGCGACCATGACCAGACCGGCCAGCGGGATCATGAAGGCCATCCCCACCAGCAGTCCCATCGCGCAGACCAGCACACCCGTCCACAGGGCCACGCGCAGTTCGAGGGCTCGCCTCGGGTCCTTGCCCCACGTGCGCAGTTCACGGGCCATCACCGCGCCCAGCGGACCGGACGGCAGAAAGCACTGGAGCACGCTGGTGACGCCGCGGCCGCTCCGCGCCGGGCTGGTGGTCGGGCTGCTCACCCGCTTGCGGACCAGCACACCCCACACGGCGAGCAGGCCCACGGCGAGCGCGAGCAGTCCGACCACCGCGCCGAGGGCGGCCAGGAGGGAACCCTCCCCCGCAGCTTGGACGGCGAACACGCCCCAGCCCGACGGCAGGGCGAGCGCGACGGTCGAGTACGGGGCGGCCACCCCCTCGTTCCACAACTGCGCGAAGACGTCCGTGTGCTGGGAGACCGCTTGGTAGACCATGAAGACCGAGAACCCGGTGGCCAGGACCGCCGCGCTCTGGATCGCGCTGATCTCGACCCCGACGCGGGTGCGCAGGGCGGCGCTGACCATCGCGGTGAACACTCGGGAGCAGAGGACGATCACGACCACCGTGAGCGGGATCGCGGCCAAGGACACCAGCGCGGCGACCGGACCGAAGCGGATGGCCAGGGTCAACAGTGAGAGGGCCGCCACCGTCGTGACGGGGACCGTGACACCCACGAAGGACGAGGCCAGCAGACCCAGCATGACCGTCCGGAGCGGCACGGGCTCCAGGGCGAAGTACTCCGGCCGCAGCGACTCGTCACCGCCGCTACCGCCCGAAGGGCCCGCCACCCAGCACACCAGCCACACACCAAGGACGGTCGAGAGGAGGCTGACCACCGCTTCCAGCGGGGCGAAAACGGAGACCATCACGGTGGCGATCGCCAGGGCCAGGCCGGCCGCGCCACCGACCATCCGGCGCGTACTGGACCCGTTGCGCAGGATCGCCAGCTTCATGCGGACCATCACGCCAACCATGAGAACCCCTTCACCGGCTCGGGGGCACCGACGAGGTCCACGAAGGCCCCTTCGAGGCTCTCGTGGTCTCCCCGCACGTCCTCCGTCGTGCCCGAGGCGAGCACCTGGCCGCGGGCGATGACCCCGACGTGGTCGCAGACCTGCTCGACGAGCGCCATGACGTGACTGGAGATGATCACCGAACCGCCCGCGTCGGTGAAGGAGCGCAGGATCCCCTTGATCACCGTCGCGGAGATGGGGTCGACCGCTTCGAAGGGTTCGTCCAGGACCAGCAGCCGCGGCGCGTGGACCATCGCCCCGGCCAGCCCGATCTTCTTCCGCATACCCGCCGAGTACTCGATGATGAGGGTGTTCTCGGCCTCGTCCAGGCCCAGGCCGACCAGCAGGTCGTCCACCCGCTCCCGGGTCTGTTCCCGGTCCAGCCCGCGGAGCTGGGCGAGGTATGTGAGCAGCTCCCGGCCGGTGAGGCGTTCGGGCATGGCCATGCCGTCCGGCAGGACACCGATCATCGACTTGGCCCGGACCGGGTCGGACCACACGTCGGCGCCGAAGACCCGGGCCCCGCCGCTGTCCGGTCGGAGCAGGCCGACCGCCATGGTCAACGAAGTGGTCTTCCCCGCGCCGTTGGGGCCGACGAGTCCGTAGAAGGATCCGCTGGGAACGGCGAGGCTGACGTGGTCGACTGCCTGTTTCGCGCCGAATCCCTTGCAGAGGTCGTACAGCTCGAAAGCGTGCGGGTGGGGGGTCATGTACACCTCGGAGCTCGTGTATTCGTGGTTGTGGCCACGAGATTAGCGAGGTGCACAGTCGCGCGGTGTCCTCCGGTGGGGCCGGTGCGACGCCCCCGGTGTCCTCCGATCGGACGACACGGGAGCATGTCGCCCGATCAGACGTTCCGGTGGACGGCGAGCCGGTCGAGGAACCCCTCCATCTCGGAGCTCTGCGCGTCGAAGTCCCCGGGCTCACAACTGAAGGCCATGACCAGTTCGGACAGCTCGAACCACTGCGCGAACATGCGGACGGTGTAGTCGACCCCGTCGCTATCGGTGTACTCCAGGTCCGCGACCTGGAACTGGGCGGGCCCGCCGTGGTTCTCCACTTCGACGACCGGGCGCGGGGTGACCTCCACCGGACCGACCTCGCCCTCCAACGACTGGGCCCAGCTGTCGATACTGCTCTGCGGGTCACCCTCCTGCCCCGACGTGTTGTCCTCCCCGGCGTTGCTGTGCAGGGTCGTCACACAAGTACTCGTCTGGTGTGTGTAGGTGTAGATCCCGTCCTGCAGCTTCGCGTCCCAGTCGTCGGTTATGGCGTCGGACACGTCCCAGAGCGGAGGTCCGACGTCGGAGAGGTCTTCGGGGGCCTCCGCGACGTACTGATCGCTGTCGCTGTCCCCGTTGCCGTTCTCCTCTGCGCCCTCGTCCTCGGCTTCGGGTGAGGACGCCTGCCCGCCACCCCCCTGGTGCGCTTCGGGGCCGCCGTCCTGGTAGGGGATGCAGGCGGTGGTCCCCACGGCCAGGGCCAGGGCGCCGAGCCCCAGACCCCAGCGGACAGCGTGCACGCGAAGCGAGCCCACGGGGGAGTGGGCCTTGGAGAGCCCGGGGGGCGCGGGGGTAGCGGGGGCGGGGGTCTGCTGAGTGAAAGGCGTCTTCTTCGTCATGCCGACCATGGTCGCCCGGTACACGCGTTCCGGAATGAGTATCCGTACTCATGAACCGCGTCCGCAAACGGCCCGAACCGATGGGTCGCTCCGAGCATCGGTACTGCCGATGCATCCGTGCTGCCGGCACAGGCGCCATCGGTGGCGGCGCAACCGCCAGAGGCGTGGGGAGGGATCCGTCCCTTGTTTCACGTGAAACAACAGGTCGGCGAAGGGATCAGTCGACCCGCCGATGAGGCTACATACCGACGAAGCGATGTGTCGACAGATCCACCGCCGAACACTCAGGCCTGTCCCCCGGAACTGCCCCCGACTCCCCGGCACCCGCAGCCGTGGTCGCGGGTACCGGAACCTCTCCCGGGAGCGACTTGCCGTCGGGGCCCGGGAGCGATTTGCCGACGGGGCGATCCAGCTATCCGTCCACTAGGCGGGACAGTTCGACGCGCGATCGGATCCCGAGCTTGCTGTAGATATTGCGCAGGTGGTGGTCGACCGTTCGGGTGCTGAGGTAAAGGCGTGCGGCGACCTCCCGGTTGGTGGCCCCGACCGCGACGTACCGGGCGATCCTCAGCTGTTGCGGGCTGAGCCGGTCCACACCGGCCTCCTCGCGCACCGCCGTGCTCCCGCGCGCCGCCCGCAGCTCCTCCTCGGCCTGGCGCGCCCACGGTCTGGCGCCCAACAGCTCGAAGGCCCCCAAGGCGGTGTGCAGGTGCTCGCGGGCCCGGCCCGGATGCCTGGACCGGCGCAGGTGGCCGCCGTACAGCAGCCTGGTGCGGGCCTCCTCGAAATCGCAGTAACCGGAGGCGTGCAAGTCGAGCGCGCTCTCGAAGTACGCGCTCGCTTCCTCGCCGCCGCTGAGCAGCCCGCGGCAGCGCTTCACCAGGGCCATGGCGGTGTCGTTGCCGGTAGCCTCGGCCCAGCTGGCGAAGGTCGCCACACCGGGGTCGACCCGCACCTCGACCCCGCCGCGCACGGACGCCTCCACCAGGTGCGGGGTGAGCAACAGGCGTACCGCCGCGTGACCGCTCCCCGGACCGGAACGCGCCAGGACACGCAACCGCACGGCTGCCTCCGCGGTGCGTCCGGCACCGAGGTCGAGCAGGGCGAGCGCCCAGGCCGCGAGGCCCGCGGGCAGGCCGACGTCGTGTTCACCAGCCAGCGCGAGGGCGGCCCCGGCGTGTTCACGGCACTCGGACTCCTCGCCCCTGATCGCGGCGACGAAGGCGAGCGCGCCCCGGTGGTGGCTCGCGCAGTTGTCCTGCCCGGACTCGTACGCCCGGCGCATCCCCTCGGCGGCGCTCTCCTCCGCAAGCGCGAGTCGGCCGAACCACATCTCGGCGTAGGTGAGGAACTCCAGCGCCTGGGGCACGACGGTGAGCGCACCGGTCCGGCGGGCCACCGCCGCGGCGCGTCCGGCCAGGGCCCGCGTGCGCACGTGGTCACCGCGGAGCAGGCCCGCGATACCCCCCAGTACGAGGGCCTGCGGGTCACCGATCCGGTCCGCCGTGTCCTCGGCCCGTGCCAGGAGTGCGGCGCCCTCCGTGTGGCGGCCTTGGAACATGGCCGCCTTGCCGGTCATGTAGTCGAGGACGAGCCCGTTCCATTGCTGGTCGCCGCTGGACCCCGCGTCGGCCTCGGGCCCGGCCATGAGGGTGCGGGCTCGCTCCGCGGTGGCGTAGAAGCGTTCGTGGTCGCCGGAGAGGCAACTGGCTTCCCCCGCCTGGAGCAGCACGCGCAACGCGGTCCCGGGGTCCTTTCCGGCAAGCCGGTCCGCGGTGGTCCCCAGCCGCTGGAAGGCGTCGATGGCCACGCCCGAGCGCAGGTCCATCTCGGCGCGGAGCAGGTCGACCTGGTCCTGGGCGGAGCGCACGCGTTCGAGGATGCCGCGGGCCCGGACCGCGTTTCCGGACAACCAGGCCGATCGGGCGGCGTCGGCCAAGCGCCGCCCCCTGGTCACGGGGTCGGGGGTCCGCCGGGCGGCGTGCTCGTGGAAGCGGGAGGCGCAGGCCTGGCCGTTCCGGTCGGCCTCGCGGAAGGCCGCTCGGTGGAGCTCCGCGGCGACCTGTTCGTCGGGGGCGCTCCCGGCCAGGGCCCGGTGCCATGCCGCGCTGTCGGTGTCCTGTGCTTCGTCGTAGTCCTGGGCGAGCGCCAGATGGACGGAACGCCGTCCTGCGGAGGAGGCTAGGTGGTAGGCGGCGGAGCGGGCCAACGGGTGGTTGAAGACCACGTGGCCGCCCTCCTCGGTGACCAGCCCGGCCACCCGTGCTTCCGCGAGGAGGCCGAGGGAGCCCCTTGGAGAACCGGCGGTGGCGCCGTCGCCGGGTTCGGCGGCGGCTCTGGCCAGTTCGAGGCGGGTGGTCTCGGGCAGCTCGGAGAGAGCTGCGGCGAAGGCGTCGGTGAGGCCGCCGAAGGAGCGCGGCGGCTGTTCGAGGGCGACCGCCCCGGACCGCTGTTCGGGACTTGCCCCGTCCAGCAGCTCGAGTGCGGCGCGAGGGTTGCCCTCCGACGCATCGGCGAGCTCCCGGGCGACCGGCGGCGCCGTCGCTTCGCCCCTGTCCAGAATGAGCAGGAGGGCCTCCCGCCCCAGCGGGCGCAGCCGGAGCACAGGAATGCCTGCGAGCCGGTCCGCGTCGCCGTCCGGTGCGCTGAGCAGGACCGCCGCCCCTTCGTGGGTGAGTCTGCGCGCGGCGAAGGCCACGGCTTCCCGCGACGGCTGGTCGAGGAGGTGGAAGTCGTCCACGCAGAGGAGCAGGGGACTCTCGGCCGCGACCTCGGAGATCAGGCCCAGGGCCGCATTGGCCAGCGGAAAGGGTTCCGCGGGTTCCCCGGTGCCCAAGGCCCGGGTGAGCACCGTACGCTGCTCCGTCGGCAGGCGGGGCAGGTAGGGGAGCGCGGGCCTGAGGAGCTGGTGCAGCCCGGCCATGGGGATCCGGCCCTCGCCCGGTGCAGCGCGTGCCCGGAGCACGGTGAAGTCGCGGGCTTCCTCGCCGGCCCGTTCCAGCAGGGCCGTCCTGCCCGTACCGGGGGCGCCCGTCACGAGCAGGCCGCCGCTCTCGCCGGAGCGTGCGGCGTCGAGCAGGTGGCGGACGGATGAGAGTTCGTGATCACGCCCGTACAGAGGCGCTGAGTATGTGAGCGGGTTCACACTCCATTAAGTTACCCGTCGGTTAAATTCGAGTAAAGGGACCGGCGATTCAGCCGATGCGCTCGGCGTGACGCCGGGCACACAATCGAGTTCCCCCACCGACGGAGCTCGCATGAGACGCCTGATCCCCCTCCTGTGCGGTTTCGTGCTCGTCCTGAGTACGGCCCTGCACGCCGCACCCGCTTCCGCCGACTCGCACACCCCCGTCGTCTTCGTCCACGGCTTCATGGGCAAGGGCGGCCAGTGGGACGACATGCGCGACGCCCTGGCCGACGACGGCTACCCCGATGACCGGCTGCACGTCTTCTCCTACGACTGGGCCCGTTCGAACACCACCATCGCCGGAGAGCTCGCCGACCACGTCGACGACGTCCGGGGCCAGCACGACGCCGACCGAGTGCACCTGGTGACCCACTCCATGGGCGGCCTGTCCTCGCGCTACTACATCCAGAACCTCGGCGGCACGGAGGCCGTCGACCAGTGGGTCTCCATCGGCGGCCCCAACAACGGGACCGATATCGCCAACCTGTGCCCCTCGCCGATCACCCCCTGCGAGGAGATGCGGCACGGATCCGGCTTCCTGGACGGTCTCAACAACGACCCCACGCCGGGGCCGGTCGGGTACACCACCATTAGGTCCTCCTGTGACGCCGTCATCTCACCGACGGACAGCACCTCCCTGCCCGGGGCGGACAACATCGAGACCGGATGCGTCGAGCACATCTCCATGATGTGGAACGGCGGAGTCATCGACCACGTACGGGATGTCGTCGGCTGACCCGCTTACAGCCGAGGTGATCCCTCAGGGGCGGCCTGTCGACAGCTCGACAAGCCGACAGATCGGCAGATCGACGGGCCGCCCCGGACGGTCCCCGAGGGCCCTACCTCAGTGGATGCCCTCGGGGACCGACCCGGTGACCGTGAGGTCCCTGAAGCGAGCGCGGAACCCGGCCCGCTGCGGGGAACAGCACATCACACCCACGAGGCACCGCTCCGCCGGGACCAGGTACCCCAGCCGGAGCATCCGCCATTCCCCGTTCTCCAAGTACTGAACCTGCACCGAATCCCGTCGCCGGGTCAGCCTCAGGGTGAACTCCGGGCCCGGGTCCGCGGGCACCACCACCGACCAGTCGGAGACGTCCCTCGTGACCACGGCGCTCAGGTGCGGGACCCCGTCGGTGTACTCGACCCCGGTCTTCACCCAGTTGCGCTCGTCCACCCGGACCATCAGTCCGAGTTGGTCGTAGAGCTCCTCGTAGTCGCCGGAGAAGGTCACCTGTGCGGTGAAGTCACCTTCGACCTCCGCCGCACAGAAGTGTCCGTCGTCACGGACGAATCCGTAGTAGGTCTCCCGCCAGAAGTCGGTCCGGTCCCCGGTGGTTGCGGTCAGGACGCCCCCGTCCACCGCCCATCCCGGAGGCTCGTTGACCCATCGCATGTCGGGAAGCATGGCCCGCCCTTCCATTCGCCGCGAATGCCGGTTCCAGTGCGCCGGAGTCCGTTGCGCCGGGATCCCGCGTACCGAAGTCCGGGAGTCTATCGGCGGGCCGGCCCCGCCCCGTGTCGACAAAGCGGCCGATCGACAAGGCGTGTTCTCGACAGGCCTCCTCGTCGGGAGGCGGCCGGGAGACGGCCGGGAGACGGCCGGCAGGAGGGGCAGCAGGAGGGGCAGTGGGAGACGAAAGACAGGGTCGGCGGCCGCCGAAGCGGTGGTCCGCCGACCCCTCCGAGGAGCTCCTAGGGCTGCTTGGTCAGGCAGCTCTGGTGGGCTCGCTCGCGTCCGCGTGCAGGTCCACTCCCTGGATGCGCTTGCTCACCAGCGAGACCGCGATGAAGGAGACCACTGAGAGGCCGATGATGTAGACGCCGATCATCCACGAGACGCCGAAGGACGTCAGGATCATCTCCGCGATCATCGCCGCGAAGGCACCGCCCAGGATCGCGCCGAGAGCGTAGCCGATGGACACACCCGAATACCGGACCTCGGCCGGGAACATCTCCGCGTACAGCGCCGACTGCGGACCGTAGCTCAGCCCGAAGGTCAGGGTGAAGATGAAGACACCCAGGAAGTACATGTAGATGTTGCCGGTGTCGACCATGAACCACATCGGGACCGCCCAAGCGGCCAGTAGGACGTAACCGAGCTGGAAGGTGCGGACCCTGCCGAGCTTGTCGCTGATCCAGCCGCCGTAGAGCGTGGAGATCAGCCAGCCGAACGAGGCCAGCGCGGTCGCCAGCAGCACTGGGCTCCGCTCCATACCGAGCCCGAACTCCTCCACCGGGCGCGAGGCGTACGTCGCCAGGAAGGCGATGACCAGGTATCCGGCGGCGTTGTTGGCGACGAAGATCAGCGCGGAGAGCACGACCGCCCTGGTGTGATTGCGGAACAGCTTGCCCAGCGGGGCCGACGACTTAGCCCGGCGGTTCTGCATGTGCTTGAAGACCGGGGACTCCTCCACGGTCTTGCGGATCAGGTGACCGACGATGATCAGCACGAAGGACAGCAGGAACGGGATGCGCCAGCCCCAGTCCATGAAGGCCTCGGTTCCGATGGCCGCGGTGATCCCCCACAGGACGAGAGTCGCCAGGATCATGCCGCAGGGCACACCGATCTGCGGGTAGGAGCCGAAGTACCCGCGCTTCTTGACCGGGGCGTGCTCGACCGCCATCAGGGCGGCGCCACCCCACTCCCCGCCGGCGGAGAACCCCTGGAGGATGCGCAGGAAGATCAGCATGATCGGTGCCGCCATGCCGATCTGGGCGTAGGTGGGCAGCAGACCGATCGCACAGGTCGCGACACCCATCAGGACGAGGGTGAACACCAGGATCCGCTTACGCCCGAACCGGTCGCCGAGGTGGCCGGCGACGATCGCGCCCAACGGCCGGAAGAGGAAGGAGATGCCGATGGTCGCGAACGAGAGGACCTGTGCCACGACCGGGTTGGAGTCGGACAGCGGCGCCAGGAAGAGCGGCGCCAGCACCAGACCCGCTGCCTGGGCGTAGATGAAGAAGTCGTACCACTCGATGGTGGTGCCGACCATGGTCCCCGCGAGGACTTTTCGCTTCTCTATGGGGTCGAGGGTTCCACCAGGTCCTGAGACCGCGGCGTCAGAAGTCGCCATTGCTGCTCCGTAGGTTCTCTACCGGCTTGAGGGGCCGAGTTCACTGAAGGGCCCACGCCGGACGGCACCATCGCCACGGGACAGAGCGGTGGATAGCCGGGCAGATCATGAGCCCCAGGACACCATGCCATGTGACTCAGGCAACTTTCCATAGCGAATTCTGATTTTCGCAGCTAGGAACATATGTCCTGACCGAACGGTCGGTGAGAAATCCCTGCTGACGGGGGACTTCTGGCACCCTGCGCCCTCTCGGTCACGGGAAAGAAGTACGAGCCAGAGGAGTCCACACTCCGAGACGCAGCGGTACGACGGCGGAAGACCGGAGACAGTAGAGCAGACCGGAGACAGTAAAGCGACAGATCGGCCTGTCGACATCCGAGATCGAACTCTCGCGAAGTCTTCGGGTCCCTTGAGTGGTAAGCGGGGAAGCGGGGCGGGCCGATCCAGGGCCACCCGTCCGGAGGCGGCAGGCCCGCTGTCCACCCGGTTCAGGAGAGTGCGAGGTAGCTGAGGGGCATTGGCGAAGTGAAGTCTCTGGCCAACGCGCGGCGGCCGACACCACGGGCTGAATCCACAGGCCGGCACCACAGACTGAATCCACAGGCCGGCACCACAGACTGAATCCACAGGCCGACAGCGCCTAGAGAACCAGCTCAGGCGGCAGAGCTATGGAGAGCCGACTGGGGTTCCCTCCTTTCCCGCCGCCCGATTGTGGCCGTCTCCGCTACGCGCCTCAAGGTCGTCGCCATCGAGCGCTTCGCGCGTCAACGGCGCTCCACCTTGACCCGCTCCGCTACGACGGCGGGTTGGCGGCTATCGGGA
>NZ_BAAGZJ010000102.1:0-27340 GCF_054778635.1 Nocardiopsis nanhaiensis | reverse complement strand
GCACGCTCGTTACCTGGCCCGCCATCAGCACGAGCGGGCACGCCAGGACACCTACCTCCAGGCCGCCTGACGATCACGGAAGGTAACCATCACACAGTCGAAGGACTTATGAATCGCTGCACTAGGCAATTTAACGACTCAGGACACTAGGGCGTGTTCGGTGGATGCTGCCCGTCGAGAAGGTGCTGCGCCGTAGGCGTCCGTTGAGGGTGGTGGCGGGCGACGGGCGGGCGTATCCAGTGGTGCCTGCACAAAGCCGAAGAAGGAGTTCCCCTGCTGTGCACTGCCTCGCAAGCTCGGCAGCATCGCACAGCGGGGGCCCGCCCGGGTTCGGCTGTCGACTGAGAGATGCGCAGTGCAAGTGCCGCTGGGGCGACACGCAGCAGGGTAAGTGTCCGCCGAACATGCCCTAGTACCGAGTCCCGATCACGAGCGGCCGACGGAGTGTACCGACACCCCGTCGGCCGTCGCCTTTGAACGCGGTCGTCGACACTCCGCGCCCCTCAGGGGCCCGCCGCGGCGGTTCGGGTCAGTCGTCCGGGACCAGCTCCGCGCGCAGCTCGGCCAGACCGGCCCGAATCAGGCGTGAGACCTGCATCTGCGAACAGCCCAACTGGGCGGCGATGCGGGTCTGCGGCCACTCCTCGAAAAAGCTCAGGAGCAGGACGCGCCGCTGGACCTCGGGCAGAAGTGTGAGGGCGTTGCGGAGCGCGGTGCGGTCGACCACGCTCTCCAGTTCACGGTCGGGGGCGCCGAACGAGTTGCCCAGGGGGCCGTCCTCACCTTCGCTGTCGGCGCCCTGCGGGCTGTCCAGGGACAGGGCGGAGTAGGCGGAAGCGGCGTTGATGAGCTCGCCGGTGTCGCGGGGGCCGAGTCCGAAGTGTTCACCGACCTCCGTCTGGCTCGGCGGCCTGGCGTGGTCCTGGGTGAACTCGGTGACGAACCGGTTGAGTTCGCTGCGCCGGTCGCGGTGGACCCGGGCGACATGGACCGCCCACAGGTTGTCCCGGAAATGGCGCTTGAGCTCCCCGGTCACGGTGGGCAGCAGATAGGACAGGAACCTCTTGCCGCGGTGGGGGTCGAACCCGTTGATGGCCTTCATCAGGCCGACTGCCGCGACCTGGCGCAGTTCCTCGGCGTCGACGCCCCGATTGCGGTAGCGCCCGGCCTCTCTGATCACGATCCTGTAGTGCAGGTGCGCGATCCGGTCACGCAGATCCTGGGCGTTCTCCTCGTCGTCGGGCAGGTTGTGCAAGGTGGCGAGCAGCCGCTCGGCCTCCTGGTTCACTCGGTGGTCCGACATGGAGGGGAGTACGGAGGTCTCAGCGAAAAAGTCCACAGCGGTCCTCCTGGACCTTCCCTGCCGCGAGGCGCGGGAAGTGTACGGGGAAGCCACGCTGTCGGACTGTTTGCCGACATACCCGCATCGGCCGACGTGAAACTGGGGCCTGCGGTGCGAGAGTCGTGCGGGAGAACCCGTTGCCTGGGCCGGGTCGGTGGGAGACTATAAGAGCCCATCCCGGTCACAGTACGAACTTCGACCGCTGAGTGGTAGCGCTGAGGGGCGAGGAGGACCCGTTGTGGCTCATTCACCCGAGGACCTGCCCGGAGCCTTCGCGGCCTTCGCCCGCGATCTCCTGGACCAAGGTTCTGTCCAGTCGACCCTGGAGGAGATCGCCGAACTGGCCGTCGGCGAGATACGGGGATGCGAGTTCGCGGGGATCTCCGTTCTGCACGGGCAAGGCGATGTGTCCACCCCGGCCGCGACGCACGCCGTCGTCGAAGAGGCCGACCGGCTCCAGTACTCGTTGGGCGAGGGCCCCTGCCTGGAAGCCATCCATGACCGCGACGTCTACTTCGTCGACGACACGACGATGGAGACCCGGTGGCCCCGCTTCATGGCGAGCGTCGCCGACCTGGGTATGCGGAGCATGATGTCGGTGCAGCTGTTCACCCGGCGCGAGGTGTTGGGCGGGATGAACCTCTACTCGACGGAGGTCAAGGCCTTCGATCCGGCCTCGGCCCGGTTCGGCGAGCTGCTCGCCGCGCACGCCGCCGTGGCCCTGGCCAGCGCCCGGAACGAGGAGAACCTGCGCGGCGCGATCCGCACGCGCGAGCGGATCGGCGAGGCGACCGGGATCCTCATGGAGCGGTACAAGGTCGGCAGTCAGGAGGCCTTCTCTCTGCTGGCCAAGGCCTCCCAGAACCTGAACACCAAGGTGCGCGACCTCGCGGAGGAAATCGCACGCACAGGTGACTTCCCGACGAAGTGAACCTGATGCGCCAGCCCGGACACCGCTCCCTGCGCGCATTGAGCGCCGGAGTGCCGGACGAGCGCGCATTCAGGCGGTCGGTCGTTCGCCGGGTGGGGCCGGTGAGGGGTCCGATACCCCGCCATGTCCCGAAGTGGGTCGGAGAGCGGGCAGTATGGAGACCGTGAGTCTCATCGATGTACTTCCGGCCGAACCAGAACCCGACTCCCTCTTCGAGGCGTTCGCTTTGTGGGCCGAGGATCGGGGCCTCACCCTCTACCCGCACCAGGAGGAGGCCCTCATCGAGGTCGCCTCCGGTTCGAACGTCATCCTCAGCACCCCCACCGGTTCCGGCAAGAGCCTGGTCGCCACCGGCGCGCTGTTCGGCGCCCTGGCGCGGGACGAGTGCGCGTTCTACACCGCGCCCATCAAGGCGCTCGTGTCGGAGAAGTTCTTCGACCTGTGCAAGATCTTCGGCACCGAGAACGTCGGCATGATGACCGGTGACGCCAGCGTCAACGCCGATGCGCCCATCGTGTGCTGCACGGCCGAAGTCCTCGCCCAGATCGCCCTGGCCGAGGGCAAGGATGCCGACATCAACACCGTCGTCATGGACGAGTTCCACTTCTACGCCGAACCCGACCGCGGGTGGGCGTGGCAGGTGCCCCTGCTGGAGATGCCGCAGGCGCAGTTCCTGCTGATGTCGGCCACCCTCGGCGACGTCAGCCGGTTCGAGGAGGACCTGGAGAAGCGCACCGGACGGTCGACCGCGGTCGTCGCCTCCGCTGAGCGCCCTGTCCCCCTCTACTACGACTACCGGGCCACGCCGTTGCACGAGACCCTCGAGGAGCTCCTCGGCAACGGCGACGCGCCCGTGTACATCGTGCACTTCACCCAGGCGCAGGCCGTGGAGCGCGCACAGTCGTTGACGAGCATCAACATGTGCACCAAGGAGGAGAAGGCGAAGATCGCCGAGGAGATCGGCAACTTCCGCTTCACCACGAAGTTCGGCCGCAACCTGTCCCGGTACGTTCGGCACGGCATCGGCGTCCACCACGCCGGGATGCTGCCCAAGTACCGCCGCTTGGTCGAACGACTGGCGCAGGCCGGGCTTCTCAAGGTCATCTGCGGTACGGACACCCTCGGCGTGGGCGTGAACGTGCCCATCCGCACCGTGCTGTTCACGGCGCTGAGCAAGTACGACGGGGTCCGGGTACGCAGGCTGCGCGCGCGTGAGTTCCACCAGATCGCCGGACGCGCCGGACGCGCGGGCTTCGACACGGTCGGCAACGTGGTCGCCCAGGCACCCGAGCACGTGATCGAGAACGAGAAGGCCCTGGCCAAGGCGGGCGACGACACCAAGAAGCGCCGCAAGGTGGTGCGTAAGAAAGCCCCCGACGGTTTCGTGGCCTGGGACGACGCCACTTTCCGCAAGCTCATCGACTCCGACCCGGAGCCGCTCAACTCCCGCTTCCGGGTGAGCAACGCGATGCTGCTGAGCGTGATCGGCCGCCCCGGCAACTGCTTCACCGCCATGAAGCACCTGCTCACCGAGAACCACGACGACCGCAAGACGCAGCGCCGCCACATCCACGAGGCGATCGCCATCTACCGGTCGCTGTTGGACGGCGGGATCGTGGAGACCCTGCCGGAACCCGACGACCAGGGCCGCACCGCCCGGCTGACCGTGGACCTGCAAGCCGATTTCGCGCTCAACCAGCCGCTGTCCACGTTCGCGCTGGCCGCCCTGGAGCTGTTGGACGCGGAGTCGCCGACCTACCCGCTGGACGTGCTCACGGTCGTGGAGTCCACCCTGGACGACCCGCGCCAGATCCTCGGCGCCCAGCTCAACAAGGCCCGGGGCGAGGCCGTCCAGCAGATGAAGATGGACGGTATCGAGTACGAGGAGCGCATGGAGCGGCTCGAGGAGATCGAGTACCCCAAGCCGTTGGAGGAACTCCTCGACCACGCCTACGAGGTCTACCGCCGCGGGCATCCGTGGGTGGGCGACCACCCGCTGCGGCCCAAGACCATCGCCCGCGACATGTACGAGCGCGCGATGAACTTCGTCGAGTACGTGGGCTACTACGAGCTGGCCCGCTCCGAAGGACTGGTGCTGCGCTACCTGGCCAGCGCCTACAAGGCGCTCAACCAGACGGTGCCCGACGACGCCAAGACCGAGGAACTGCGTGACCTCATCGAGTGGCTGGGCGAGCTGGTGCGCCAGGTCGACTCCAGCCTGCTGGACGAGTGGGAGCAGCTCACCAACCCCGAGGAGGAGGCCGAGGGCGAGACCGGCGACGTCGAGGAGACGGTACGCCCCGTCACCGCGAACTCCCGCGCCTTCCGCGTCCTCGTCCGCAACGAGCTCTTCCGCCGCGTGGAACTGGCCGCCCGCCGCCGCTACGGCGACTTGGGCAAGCTGTCCGAGGACGACGAGTGGACCGGCGAGGAGTGGGCCGAGGCGGTCGAGGCGTACTACGCCGAGCACGACGAGATCGGCATCGGCCCGGACGCCCGAAGCCCGAAGATGCTCCTCATCGAGGAAGAGAAGGACTTCTGGCGGGTCCGCCAGATCCTCGCCGACCCGGACGAGGACCACGACTGGGGCATCAGCGCCGAAGTGGACCTGGCCGCATCCAACGCCGAAGGCCGCGCAGTCATCCACGTCACCGACGTGAACCGCCTCTAGGTCGACCGCGCCGGCCCCGCCGAACTTCCACGGGGCCGGCCGTCGACCTCGCTCAGGCGAGCAGGTGCGCGTTGACCTCCCGGACCCCCGCCGCGAGGTCGGGGCGCTCGACCACGATGCGACCGTCCTCGGCCAGGCGTTCGGCACCGTCGCAGTCGACGAACAGGGCCGGCTCGCGCCAGGCGAGGACCACGCGCGGGATCGGCGTGGTCAGGATGAGCGCACTGCAGGAACGGGGGCGCGAGGCACGGGCGCTGCACGGTTCCAGGGACGTGTACATTGTCGCCCCGGCGAGCCGCGGGTCGTCGGGGTCGGTTCCGCGCAGGGCGACCTCTTCGGCGTGGTCGTGCGGGTCGTCGCGACGCGAGTAGCCCTCACCCAGGACGCGGCCCTCGGCGGAGACCACGACGGCGCCCACGGAGAAGGCCGTGTCCGAGGGCGGGCAGGAGCGGGAGAGCTCCACAGTGCGCTCCAGCCAGTATGCGTCGGCGGTGCCCTCTGAGGGTGCGGGTCCGCCGTACGCCCCGGTCTCCTCTCTCAACGCCGATCCCCCGGTTCCCCGGACCCTCCACGCTTCCCGGACCGCCCCGAAGCGAGGCAGTACCGCAGTACGGCCACTCCGTCCAGGGCACGCGCCTCCATCAGGCGCATGGGAACGTCCGAGGTGAAGGGGTAGGCACCCGGCATGACGAAGCGCGGGGCGTCATCGTCACCCACAAAGAACGGCGCGACGGCCAGCCGGAGTTCGTCGACGAGCCCCGAGGTGAGGAACAGGGTGTGGATGTGCCCGCCGCCCTCGACCAGGAGCCGGGTGACGCCCCTGTCGGCGAGGTCGGCCAGGATCGCCTTCGCCGTGGGCGGCTCCCCCGCGTCGACGACCTCGGTGGACGGACCGGATTCCGGGTACTCGGACAGGCGTCGGTTGGCGGTGGCCACCCCCGTACCGCCCGTGTACACGACCGCCCCGGCATCGCCGGTGGTGAAGAAGCGCGCCCCGGGGTCGATGTCACCGCCCCGGGTGACCACTGCCTTGAGCAGGTTCTCGGGGCGCCCCTGCTCACGGCGGCGTTCGCGCAGGACCGGCGAGCGCACGAGGAGTCGGGGGTTGTCGGCACGGAGGGTGCCCGCCCCGACCAGGATCGCGTCACATCCGGCGCGCAGCTCGTCGATCTCGGCGAAATCGGCCTCGTTGGACAGGCGGAGGCGTTCGGGGCTGGTGTCGTCGATGCGCCCGTCGACCGACATCGCGCAGCTCAGGATGGTGTAGGGACGGTCCATGCCCCAAGGCTAACGGCGCGCGCCCGCCCGGTGGCCGAGGCCGCGCGAGGCGAGTGTTGCCTCCCGGCCGTTCCCCTCCTGGCGGGAGCTTTTCCCCGCACTTCAGCAAAGCCCCGAGTGCCGCCCCAAGTACCGCCGAAACGAATGTTCCCACCGTCTCCCCACGGGTTTTCGCTGGCAGCGGGTTCGTTGCCGGAATTGGCCACTCATTTTCCCAATAGCGCGGCCGACCTTTCGGGGGCCCCGAAACGTTCAGGGCCAACGACCCGGGCTCTTCGGATGGGCCCCACCCGAACCCTTCCGCACGGTTCCGCCCGGCCCCGGCTCCCCCGTGGACCTCCGGTGCCCTCCGGGCCGAATCCCCGGTGAAGCCCGCAATCTCCGGCACAGGCCCCGGGCGGCGACCCCGCACGGGCAGCCTTGACCCCATTCCTCGCATAATGGACATTAGGCGTATAAGCACTAGTCGACTCAAGGCCGACCTAACGCACAGCACACCCACCTTCACGGGCCACGCCGGGCAACCCGAAGCAACGTCGTGCAACCCCGTCCGCCGATTTTTACTACCTGTATCCTGGACCCGGTTAACAAGCGGACCAACGCGGAATAGAATCCTTTGACGCGATCCCCTCGGGGACGATCCGGCAATCTGGGAGTCGACCGCACTTCCCCACCTCAGACAAGAGGACGGCGATGTCTCGTTTCACCTCCCCCGATTTCCTGAGGCAGGCGGGGGACAAACACGTCAGGGCCAAACCCCCGCCGCCCGTCAATCTGGCCAGAGCCAGCATCGAGCGGGTCCACTCCTTCCACCTCAAGGGGAAGGACCACTTCGCCGTGGACAGAGAGCTGGCCACCCTGGCCGAGCGTGAGGCCCCGGGCTTCGTCGACATCGTCCTGGGCGAGCGCGCCTTCCTCCAGCGCGCCGTACGACACCTCTCCGCGGACCTGGGAATCCAGCAGTTCCTCCAAGTGGGTGCTGGCCTGCCCATGCCCGGTGACCCGCACGAGATCGCCCACGAGAGCCACCCCGACGCCCGTGTCGTCTACGCGAGCGACGACCCCGTGGTGCTCGCCCACCACCTCGCCCTGATCCGCGACGGTCGGACGACCACCGCCATATCCGCCGGGCTGGACCACACGTCCCGACTGCTGCACGATCCCGAGAGCAACAAACTCCTCGACCTGGACCGGCCGATCGGCCTGATCCTCACCGGCGTCGTCTCACACACCTCGGACGCGGCGGCGGCAGCACGGAACATCGCGGTCCTGCGCGACGCCCTTGCGCCTGGCAGCCACATGGTCCTCAGCCACTACTGCCGACCCGACCCCGGGCGGCACTCCAAGGACGCGCTCCGGGCGGAGCGGCTCCAACGCCTGTTCACGGAGAAGCTGGGACACGGATACTGGCGGACAGAGCAGGAGATCACCGCCTTCTTCGACGGCTGGGAAGCGGTACCCCCGGGGCTGCTCCGGGCCCAGAAATGGCGGACCATGCCGGTGGCCCCACCCGTCCCGGGCAGCTACCAGATGCCGCACCGCAACCGACAGCTGATCATCGGCGGCGTGGGCCGGATCTGAATCCGCCCGCCACCCTCGTACCCGCGTTGGAGCCCCAGGGCCCGGCAGCGGGCGAGGGTCGCCCCGGCACCGCCCGCAGCGGCCCGGGGCCCTTGCGGGTTCCGGGAACGACGCGGCACATCCCGGAGACGACGAAGGCCCGCCGGAATACTCCGACGGGCCCACTCCCCGCTCTCGCGACTGGACTCGAACCAGTAACCTGCCGGTTAACAGCCGGCTGCTCTGCCGATTGAGCTACGCGAGATCGCGCCCTCCGAAACCGGATCCCGGCCTCGGCGACACCACCAGAATAGCGCCTCCCCAGGGGTGCTCGCGACTCGTTTTCGCTCCGGGCTCGGCCTTGTACGCCACCTCACCCTGTTCGCGTCCTCACCCCGGCACCGGCAGAGCCCTGTCAGGGGCGTCCTGCGCCTGAACAGGCCCCGAATGCCCTCGACAGCTCACCGGTAGCCACACAGTGCACCCCGGAGACGACGAAGGCCCGCCGGAATACTCCGACGGGCCCACTCCCCGCTCTCGCGACTGGACTCGAACCAGTAACCTGCCGGTTAACAGCCGGCTGCTCTGCCGATTGAGCTACGCGAGATCGCGCCCTCCGAAACCGGATCCCGGCCTCGGCGACACCACCAGAATAGCGCGCTTGGAGAGTGCTCGTGACCAGTGTCGGCTCGTGTGACCGCAACCACGACAGGGTAACGTCGGGGCACGGAGCACTCCGACCGTCACCAAGGCCGTAAAGAGGGACAGGGACCATGCGCTACCGGATCACGTTCGCCGCAGGACTCGCCATCGGATACGTCCTGGGAGCCAAGGCGGGCAGGGCCCGCTACGAACAGCTCTCCCGCACCGCCCGCAAGGTGGCCGACAGCCCCTTGGTACAGGAAGTGGCCGGGGTCGTCGGCGCCCAGACCAGCAAGGCCGGCCGGGCCGTCTACGACAAGGCCGTAGCCACGATGCCCGTCACGTCCGTGCGCGACTTCCTCGCCCGTCCCACCGACGAAGAGGCCGAACTCATCGAGTGGGAGGTCAGCCTGGCCAACGGCACCCGGCCGGCAAACGACCCCGACCAAGGGCGGGACGTCTGACGATGGCGCTGTTCGGTCGGGGCATCCCCGAGCAAGTGCGTTCCCGGCTGGAACAGGGCGAGCGCGTGCTCGCACACGCGGCCGTCGCCGAACCGGCCGGGAGCGGCACCCCTAACGACACCCCCGAGGGCACCCTTATGGTGGCCACCACCCGAACCCTGTACCTGGCCGACGGGCGCGCCGTGCCCTGGCAGGACATCGACCAGGCCCGCTGGAGCCCCGACACGTTCACGTTCACCGAGGAAGGGTTCGGGGAGCACACGGTACGCCTGCGCACCGACCAGACCGGTGCGCCCGTGGACTACCGGCGCATGGCCGAGACCGTCGCCGAGCGGGTCACCTCCACCATTCTGGTCAACCGCTTCGTGCCCTTCCCCTCCACCGATTCCGCCACCGGCTTCCGGTTGGTCGCCCGGCGCCCCCCGCTGGGCACCGAGATCGACTGGCGCGTGCACCTGGGAGAGGGACTGGACCCGGACGACCCGCGCCTCTCCGACGCCGTCTCCCGAGCCCTGGCCCTCCTCAACGAGCAGATGGGCGTCTGAGCGCCAGAGGAGTACGGGGGGTGCCCGTCCACCGGGCGGGTGGCTGGGCCCGGCGGGCAGCACGGAGCGGGCGGGTACGGACGCTCCCCCGGTATCGAGTCAACCCGGGACGGGCCGTGGCGCCAGTCCCGGGTGCGGACCCTGTGGACAGCGCTCAGCCGCGCGCGGCCCTGACCCGCTTGTCCAAGCCCAGAGCGAGCGCCTCGGCCAGGTGCAGGGCCTTGCGCCCCGCCCCCTGCTCGATCTGGGTGCGGCAGCTGTAACCGTCGGCGAGGACCAGGGTGTCCTCGCCGACGGCGCGCACCCTCGGCAGCAGTTCGCGCTCGCCGATCGCCTGCGACACCTCGTAGTGCCCCTCCGTGAAACCGAAGTCCCCCGCCAGGCCGCAGCAGCCCGAGTCCAGCACCTCGCCGTCGATCCCGGCTCGGGCGATCAGCTCCCGGTCGGCGTCGAAGCCCATCACGGCGTGCTGGTGGCAGTGCACCTGGGCCAGCGCCGACGCCGAGACGTGCGGCGGTTGCCAGTCCGGAGCGTATTCGTTGAGGAAGCCGGCGAACGTGTGCACGGCCGCCGCCACCCTCTCGCTCTGCTCCCCCGGCAGAAGCTCCAGCAGGTCGTGCTTGAGCGCCGCCGTGCAGCTCGGCTCCAGGCCCACCACCGGCAGCCCCTGGGACACCAGGGGCGCTAGGGCGGCCACCGATCGGCGCATCACCGCGCGGGCCACGTCCAGCTGCCCGGTGGAGACCCAGGTGAGCCCGCAGCAGACCTGCCCCTTGGGCAGCACCACGGAGAAGCCCGCGTCCTCGAGCACGCGCACGGCCGAGACCAGGACGTTCGGGTTGAGCAGGTTGCCGAAGGTATCCGGCCACAGCACCACCTTGGCTCCGCCGGCGCGCCCCTCACCGCGGGCCAGGCGGCGCCGGAAGGCGCGGGTGAACGTGGTGCGTGCGAAGGCGGGCAGGTCGCGCTCGGCCGCCACTCCGGCCGCGCGCTTGGCCAGGGAGGACACCCCGGGCAGCCGGACCACCCGGTTGGCCTCCACGGGGGCCGCGGCAGCCAGGCGGGCCAGCACCGGCAGCCAACCCATCGAGTAGTGCGCGGCCGGGCGCACCCGCCCCTTGTAGTGCTGGTGCAGGAACTCGGCTTTGTACGAGGCCATGTCCACGTTGACGGGGCAGTCGCTCAGGCAGCCCTTGCAGGACAGGCACAGGTCCAGTGACTCGCGCACCTCCTCGGAGCGCCAGCCGTCGGTGATGACATCGCCGTTGGCCATCTCGAACAGCAGGTGGGCCCGGCCCCGTGTGGAGTGCTTCTCCTCCTGGGTGACCTGGTAGCTGGGGCACATCACGCCCGGCCCGCTCTGGCGGCGGCACTTGCCCACACCCGAACAGCGGCGCAGGGCCTTGGCGAAGTCGCCGTCGTCCTCCGGGTAGGCCATGGTGACGTCCGAGACCAGCGGGAGCTCGGTGCGCGGGTTCTCGGTGCGCAGTTCGTCGGCCACGCGGATGTCGGCGTCCAGCGGCAGCGGGTCGACGATGATGCCGGGGTTCATCAGGTTGTCGGGGTCCCAGACCCGCTTGAACTCGCCGAACGCGCGGATCAGGCCCTCGGGGTACATACGCGAGAGGAGTTCGGAACGCGCCTGCCCGTCACCGTGCTCACCGGAGAGGGAGCCGCCGTGCCGGACCACGATCCCGGCGGCCTCCTCCATGAAGGCGCGGTACTCGCGGCGGCCGGCCTCGTGTGTGAGCTCGAAGTCGATGCGCACGTGCAGGCAGCCGTCGCCGAAGTGGCCGTAGACCACCCCGTAACGGTCGTGCCGGGCCATGAGGTCCTCGAAGTCGCGCAGGTAGGCACCGAGGTTCTCGGGCGGCACCGCGGCGTCCTCCCACCCCGACCAGGCCTCGGCGCCGGTGGGTGACCGGGAGGTGAGCCCGGCCCCCTCCTCCCGGATGCGCCAGAGCGCCTTCTGGTGTGCCGGGTCGGTCACCACGGAGGTGTCCCTGGGGCGGCTGTCGGCGTCCAGGGCGTCGATCATCGCCTGGGCCGCCGCGGCCGCCTCGTCCATGTCCTGGCCGGCGATCTCCACCAGCAGCCAAGCACCGCCGAGCGGCAGGGGCACCCGTGACTTGGACCCGTGCCGGTCCAGCGCGGCGACGATGCGGTCGTTGATGCCCTCGACGGTGAGCGGGGAGTGGCTCAACAGGCCGGGCACGGCGTCGGCGGCGGCAGGCGCGTCCTCGTAGCCGAGCACCGCAAGGGCGCGGGCGGGCGGTGACTCGACCAGCCGGACCGTGGCGCCGAGAACGAGGGCGCAGGTGCCCTCCGTGCCCACGAGGGCGGCGGCGACGTCGCGCCCCTTCTCCGGGAGCAGGCGGTCCAGGGCGTAGCCGGAGACGCGCCGCCGGAACTCCGGCATGGACGTGCGCATCTCGGCGCGGTGGGTCTCCACGAGGCGGCTCAGGGCGGCGTGGATCTGGCCCTCACGGCCGGGGCGGGCGGCCAGTTCGGCGAACTCCTCGGCGGTGTGCCCCGACCCCACGGTGATCCGTGTGCCGTCGGACAGGAGCAGGTCCAGGGAGACGATGTTGTCGGCGGTGGTGCCCCAGGCGACCGAGTGGGAGCCGCAGGCGTTGTTGCCGATCATGCCGCCGATGGTGCAGCGGCTGTGGGTGGAGGGGTCAGGGGCGAAGGTGAGCCCGTGCTCGGCGGTGGCCGCGCGCAGGTCGTCGAGGATGACGCCGGGCTGGACGGTGGCGGTACGGGCCGCCGGGTCGA
Organism: Nocardiopsis nanhaiensis; assembly: GCF_054778635.1. Classification (NCBI taxonomy): domain Bacteria; kingdom Bacillati; phylum Actinomycetota; class Actinomycetes; order Streptosporangiales; family Nocardiopsidaceae; genus Nocardiopsis; species Nocardiopsis nanhaiensis. The sequence goes on along the minus strand of NZ_BAAGZJ010000102.1, from coordinate 15,129 downwards.
TGTGCTCCACGGCGCGCAGGTGGCGGGAGGTGTCGATGACCACGCCGGTGCCGATGGAGTTCCCGGCGATGGAGGTGCCGCCGCCGCGGGGGACGATCGGGACCCCGTGCGCCGCGCAGGCGCGGACGGCGGCGACGCAGTCGTCGACGGTTTCGGGAATGACCACCGCGAGCGGGATTCGACGGTAGTTCGAGGCGTCGGAGGTGTACAGGGCGAGCGTGCCCGCGTCGAGGGCGACGGTCCCTTGGACGCTGTCCTCCAGGTCCCGGTGGAGCGCGGTGAGGTCCGGGCGTGTGGTGGTGCTGTGCGGGTCGGCCATGACCACAGCGTGTCGCGGCCGGTGGCGGCGTGGCAACCACGGCGCGCGGCGCGGTCGCCCCGCTCTGGGCCGGGTCCGATCGCGGCGCGGTCCGCCCGCCCTGAGCAGGCTTAGTCGAGGGACTCCCGCATGGCGCGGATCAAGTCGCCGTTGGGGTCCATGTCGAGGTTCCAGACCATCATCCCGGCCAAGTCGTGGTCCTGGACGTACTCGCCCTTGAGGGCGATCACCTCGGGATTGTCGTAGGTCCACCACTCGTCACCGTCGTAGACCCAGTACGAACCCGAGTCCTCGTCCAGGAAGCGGCGGCCGTCCATCTCCTCGAGCTCGGCGAAGGTCCGGGTGGGGCCGTCGTAGTCGTCCTCGGCCGGGCCGTCGGCCTCCTGGTCGCGGCCGGAGTCCTCGGCGGGGACACCCTGCCAGCCGCGGCCGAAGCCGGGGATGCCCATCACCAGCTGCTCCGGCTCCGCGCCCAGGTCGAGGTAGCGCTGAACGGCCTGGTTGACGCTGTTGGCATCCTCGTTGTACTCGGGCCGGTGAAGGTTCGAGTGGTGCGTGGTGCGCTCGTTCCAGGGGCCGGCGAAGTCGTACCCCTGCACGGTGGCGAAGTCGGCGTGGTCGAAGATCTCCGGCTCGTAGGCCTCGGTGAGCGACGCGCCCCCGGGCAGTGAGACGGACAGGACGTAGTCGTCCCCGGTCTCGCTGGAGAGCTCGTCCATCTGGCGGCGGAACTCGGCGACCAGCAGGGTGAAGTTCTCCGGGTCGTCGGGGTGCTCGATGTTCTCCTCGAGCCCCTCCCCGCCCGGCCACTCCCAGTCCAGGTCGATACCGTCGAAGACACCCGCGGCCGAACCCTCCCCGCCTTGGGGTTCGTCGCCGCGGACCGGCAGGTCACCTCGGAGCCACAGGTCCAGGCAGGAGGCCACGAACTCTTCGCGGGACTCCTCGGTACGGGCCGCGGTGGAGAAGTTCACCGACCAGTTCCACCCTCCCAGGGAGAGGCTGGCGCCCATGTCGGAGTACTCCTCGCGGAGCATGCGCAGCTGGTTGAGGCTGCCCGCCAGTTCCTGCTCGTACTCGTCGGCCTCGCCACTGACGCTCTCGTCGGCGTCGTAGCGCCGCTGGTACAGCTCCCAGGGCTGGTCGTGGCTGTCCTCGGGGATGTGGCAGAGCCCGTCCGTGTTGATGTCACCGAAGGCCCACATGAGTCTGGTGAGGTCGGCGGGGGCACCGCTGGCCCGCAGTTCGTTGATGGTGTAGCTGCGGTTGGCCACGTTCCAGTCGGCGAAGTACCCGATGCGTTCGGGTTCGCTCCGGTTGATGATCGCGAAGGTGCCCACGAGCAGCACGATGGCGACGGCGGCCGCGCCCAAGACCAGCATCGGACGCCGCCCGAAGGATGTCTTGGGCTTCGGCGAGGTCGGATTGGGGTTCACACCTCGACCGTAGGGGCAGCACCGCGTCCGGACCGGGTGTTCGTCCCATGTCGGCCACATCAGGCCGTTTCCGGACGTCAGGGAACCCGAGTGGCTACCCATACGTTATTGGGGCCTCACCAGCACTCACGGGTGGTCACCCGCCGTGTACGCCACACGGGACCCGGCGGTCCCATGCGGAACCCAGCCGCCTCACTCAGCCGCCTCGGAGGAATTCCTTCAGGGCACCCGCCCGCGACGGGTGCCGGAGCTTGGCCAGGGTCTTCGCCTCGATCTGGCGGATCCGCTCCCTGGTCACACCGAATTCGCACCCGACCTCCTCCAGCGTGCGCGGACGCCCGTCGACCAGCCCGAAGCGCAGCCGGATGATGCGCTGCTCGCGTTCGGAGAGGTCTCCCAGGAGCACCCGCAGCTGTTCCTGCAGGAGGCTGAAGGCGGCCGCCTCCACCGGTATCACGGCGTCCGAGTCCTCGATGAAGTCTCCGAAGTCGGATTCCTCCTCGCCGATGGGAGCTTGGAGGGAAACGGGTTCGCGGGCGATGCGCTGGATCTCCAGGACGCGCTCTCCGCCGAATCCGGCGGCGGAGGAGATCTCGGCGACGCTGGGTTCACGGCCGAGTTGCTGGTGGAGCTGGTGCTGCACCCGTACGAGCTTGTTGATGGTCTCGACCATGTGCACGGGGATGCGGATGGTGCGGGCCTGGTCGGCGATGGCACGGGTGATCGCCTGGCGGATCCACCACGTGGCATACGTGGAGAACTTGAAGCCCTTGGTGTAGTCGAACTTCTCCACCGCGCGGATCAGGCCGAGGTTGCCCTCCTGGATCAGGTCCAGGAAGAGGAGCCCTCGCCCCATGTAGCGCTTGGCGATCGACACCACCAGGCGGAGGTTGGACTCGATGAGGCGCCGTTTGGCGCGCCTGCCCTCGTCCGCGAGGGCGGCGAGCTCGTCCGCGCCGCAGAGGCCGAGTGAGGGGTTCCGGCGCTGCGCGTACAGGCCCACCTCGATGGCTTTCGCCAGGTCCACCTCTTCCCTCGCGCTGAGCAGCGGGACGCGGCCGATCTCGCGCAGGTACAGGCGGACCAGGTCGGAGCCGGAGCGGCGGCCCGTGTCGACGGGGGCCACCGCCTCCTCCGGGTCAGCCACGTCGACCCCGGCGCGGGCCAGGTCGGTGATGGTCTGGTCCAGGGAGTCGGGGGGCGCGTCCAGGCGCTCCAAGGCCGACGCGACCTCCCCACGACTTACCGTTCCCCGGCCCGAGTCAGGGAGTAGTCGGACCACCTGACGAATAGGTGGTATTTCGTTGGTCACAACTGTGGGAGCCACCACTACATTGTGCCCGCAGACCTTCCCCCATAGGGAGAACTACTATTGTCACCCTCCTGCTACATACCCTCAGCCTCGGCCTCCCGAAGGGACCGTCGTTGCTGGCTGAGCTGCATGAGTTCGACGAAGAGCCGGTTGTGTTCCTCGGGTTCGGCGGCCGGGTCAATCCGGTGGAGCCGGGATTTGAGGTTTGACTCCCGCCGGTTGATGGAATGCTCCTTGATTGTGCTCAGCATTTGTCGAGCGAAATGCTCGTCAAGTTCTCCATAGAACTCCATCTCCTCTACACCCAAGCGCGTGACGAAATCCCGCTGTGCCTCGTTCGGAGCGGCGTCGCGCAGGACGAGCGGCCAGGCCCCCGAGTCAGTGACCGCGTCGACCCCGCCCTGCTCCCGGACCAGTGTGAGCACGACCCGGTGCTGGGGGACGGTGAAGTCCTCCTCGGTGAGCCCGTCGAAACCCCGGGCCAGGTGGGGGTACTTGATCGCGAGTTTGAGGGCCTGGCGTTCCCGCTGCACGGAGGGGTCGTTGAGGTTGTACGGGGCCTCCCGAGCCTCCGGCGCGGGGGCCGGCTGGGCCGCCGGGGCACGGTTCCCGCCCTGGACCCTGCCCCGGCCCATGTGCTGACGGACGCGGCGCCGCACGAAGGACTCGTCCATGAACCCGAGCCAGCGGTCGAGATCCTTGGCGTAGACCTCGCGGGTGCCCTCGTTGCGGATGCTGGCCACCACGGGGGCGGCAGCGTCCAGGGCGGCGATCCGGCCCTCCGCGGTGGACAGGTCGTAGTTCTCGAAGGTCTTGCGGATCATGAACTTGTACAGCGGGGTCGCGTTTTCGACCAGGTGCTCGACGGCCGCCGGACCTTCCTGCTGGCGCAGGTCGCAGGGGTCGAGCCCGTCCTTCTGTACCGCGACGTAGGTCTCGGAGGTGAAGCCGTGCTCCTCGGCGAAGGCCCGGACCGCCGCCTTCTCCCCCGCCTTGTCACCGTCGAAGGTGAACACGACCTTGGTCTCGTGGTTCGACCGGCCGTGCAGCATCCGGCGCAGGATCTTCAAGTGGTCCTCGCCGAAGGACGTACCGCAGGTGGCCACCGCCGTGGTGACCCCCGCGTCATGGCAGGCCATCACGTCGGTGTAGCCCTCGACCAGCACGGCCTTGCCCTGCCGCGAGATCTCCCGCTTGGCCAGGTCCAGGCCGTAGAGCAGGCGGCTCTTGTGGAAGATGGGGCTCTCGGGGGAGTTGAGGTACTTGGGCCCGTCCTCCTCCGGGTTGAGTTTGCGCGCGCCGAAACCGACCACCTCCCCGGTGACCTCGCGCACCGGCCAGAGCAACCGGTTGCGGAACCGGTCGTAGGCGCCGCGCCGCCCCTGGCTGGCCAGACCGCCCTCGATGAGCTCGGCGTCGGTGAAGCCCTTCCCGCGCAGGTGGGCGGTGAGGTTCTCCCAGCCGGCCGGTGCGTAGCCCAACCCGAAGCGTTCGGCGTGCGGCCGGTAGAACCCGCGGTCGGTCAGGAACTGCCGCGCGGTCGCCGCCCCGGACGAGAGGAGCTGTTCGGCGTAGAACTCCGCGGCGGCCCTGTGCGCGTCCAGCAGCCGCTTGCGCTTGCCCTCGTCCCGGCGGGACGTGCTGCGGCCGCCGCCCTCCTCGTACCGGAGCACGATCCCGGTCTGCTGCGCCAGGGACTCCACGGCCTCGGTGAAGCTGAGGCCGTCGATCTGCTGCACGAACGAGATGACGTCCCCGCCCTCGGCGCAGCCGAAACAGTAGTAGAGGTTCTTGGCCGGGGTGACGTTGAAGGACGGGGACTTCTCGTCGTGGAAGGGGCACAACCCCTTGAGCGAGCCCCCTCCGGCGTTGGTCAGCTGGAGGTACTCACCGATCACGTCAGCGATGGGGGTGCGTTCACGCACCAGGGCGATGTCTTCGTCTTTGATCCGTCCTGCCACGGTCTTCAGAGTAGTTCACCCCGGAGACACGACGCTTGTTGTAGATGTCGAAGGCGACCGCGAGGAGCAGCACCAGGCCCTTGATGAGCTGCTGCCAGTCGACGCCCAGCCCGATCAGGGACATGCCGTTGTTGAGCACACCCATGACCAGGGCACCGATGACGGCACCGATGACGGTGCCCACCCCTCCCCCGGCGGACGCGCCGCCGATGAAGGCCGCCGCGATGGCGTCGAGTTCGAACATGGTGCCCGCGCCCGGGGTGGCGGCGTTGAGCCGGGCCGTGAAGACGACCCCCGCCAGGGCGGAGAGCACACCCATGTTGACGAACACCCAGAAGGTCGTGCGCTGGGTCCTGATCCCCGAGAGCGCGGCGGCCTGCTCGCTGCCGCCCACCGCGTACACGCGGCGTCCCGCGGTGGTGGAGCGCATCACGAACGCGTACCCGACGATGAGCGCGATCAGGAGCACACCCACGACGGGAAGTCCGTTGTAGGAGGCGAGCACGTACGCGAAGACCATGATGACCACGACGGTGGCGGCCGAGGCCGCGGCGGTGACCGCCGCGGGCGGCACGGGAAGCCCGTGCCTGCGGCCCCGGGCACGCGAGCGCCACTGGATCCACACGAGGGCGGCCGCACCCGCCGCGCCCAGGAGCAGCGTCGGCGGGTGGAGGCTGAAATCACCCGTACCGGGCAGGAAGCCGCTGGCGATACCGCGCAGGGAGGTGGGCAGCGGAGCCACGGACTCGCCGCCCAGGACGGCCAGGGTCGCCCCTCGGAAGATGAGCATCCCCGCGAGGGTGACGATGAACGCCGGGACCCGGACGTAGGCGACCCAGAAGCCCTGCCAGGCGCCGATGAGCCCGCCGAGCAGGAGGGCGGCGGGCACCACGAGCACTGTGGGCAGACCCCACGAGGTGAGCATGATCGCCGACACAGCTCCGGTGAAGGCGACCACCGACCCGACCGACAGGTCGATGTGGCCGGTGATGATGACCATCATCATGCCGATCGCCAAGATCAGGACGTAGGAGTTCTGCATGATGAGGTTGGTGATGTTCAGCGGTCGCAGGAGCAGCCCGCCAGTCAGGATCTGGAAGAGCACGATGATGGCGATCAGGGCGATGACCATCCCGTACTGGCGAGCGTTGTCGCGCAAGAGCGCCGTGCTGATCCTGGAGACGCGTGTACTCATCGCGGTCCCCCTTCGTCAGTCGGGCCGTCTTCCCGGGTACGGGTCATCAACCGCATGAGTCCCTCCTGGTCGGCCTCGTCGCCCGGGACCTCACCGGTGATCCGGCCCTCGCTCATCGTGTAGATCCGGTCGCTCATGCCGAGGATCTCGGGGAGTTCGGAGGAGATCAGCAGCACGCAGGCGCCCTCCGCGGCCAGTCCGCGCACGATCAGGTACAGCTCGTACTTGGCACCGACGTCGATGCCCCGGGTGGGCTCGTCGAGGATGAGCAGCTCGGGCCGGGTGAACATCCACTTGCCGAGCACGACCTTCTGTTGGTTGCCGCCGCTGAGCGTCCGGACGGTCTGGGTCGTCCCGTGGCTGCGCACCCGCATCCGGTCGCTCATCCGCCCGGCTTCCACCGCCTCGAGGCCGGAGTCGATCACCCCGCGCTCGGACACCCGGCCCAGGGCGGCCATGGTGGTGTTGTGGCGGATGTCGTCGTCCAGGACGAGACCGAGGGTCTTGCGGTCCTCGGGGACGTAGGCGATCCCGCCGCGGATCGCGTCCGTCACGCTGGAGGTGTCGAGCTCCCGGCCGTCCTTGAGCAGGTGCCCCCGGACACGGCGCCCGTAGGAGCGGCCGAAGAGGCTCATCGCGAACTCGGTGCGCCCGGCGCCCATCAGGCCCGCCAGGCCCACGATCTCGCCCCGGCGGACGGTGATGCCCGCTCCGTCGACCATGAGCCTCCCCGCCTGGGTCGGGTGCAGCACCGTCCAGTCCCGGACCTCGAAGCGCACCTCGCCGACCTCGCCGGAGGCGTCCGGGTAGCGCTGGTCCAGGTCGCGGCCGACCATGCCCCGGATGATCCGGTCCTCGTCGACCGAGGGGCGCCCCTGTCCGTCCCGTTCCACGGACAGGGTCTCGACGGCGCGACCGTCCCGCAGGATGGTGATCTCGTCACACACCCGCACGACCTCGCCCAGCTTGTGCGAGATGAGGATGCAGGTCACACCCTGTTCACGCAGGCCCAGCAGGAGTTCGAGCAGCCGGTCGCTCTCCGCCTCGTTCAGCGCAGAGGTCGGCTCGTCCAGGATCAGGAGCCGGACCCGTTTCGCCAGGGCCTTCGCGATCTCGACGAGTTGGCGCGCTCCGACGCTGAGCGCGTGGACGGGGGTGGCGGGGTTCTCGTCCAGACCTACCCGGCGCAGCAGCTCACGGGCCTGGGCGTGGGTGGCACCCCAGTCGACCACGCCGCGGCGGGAGCGTTCGTGGCCCAGGAAGATGTTCTCGCTGACCGACAGCTGGGGGATGAGGGCGAGCTCCTGGTGGATGATGGCGATGCCCGCGCGTTCGCTGTCACCGACCCCGGAGAAGCCGCAGGTCTCGCCGTCCACCAGGACCTCGCCGACGTAGGAGCCGGTCGGGTGGACCCCGCTCAGGACCTTCATCAGGGTGGACTTGCCGGCCCCGTTCTCGCCCATCAGGGCGTGGACCCTGCCGTGGTCCACGCGGAGGTCGACGCCGTCCAGTGCGGTGACTCCAGGGAACTCCTTGCGGATGCCGCGCATCAGCAGGAGGGTCCCGCCGCGTGCGGCGGGCCCGGCCTCCTTCTCGCTCATTCGAGATCCGACTCCTCGTAGTAGCCGCTCCCGATCAGGACCTCGTGGTAGTTGTCGGCATCGACCGAAACGGGCTCCAGAAGGTAGGAGGGCACGACCTTGGCCCCGTTGTCGTAGGTCTCCGTGTCGTTGACCTCGACCTCCTCGTCACCGGTGATCGCCTCCACCATCGCCACGGTCCGGGCGGCCAGCTGCCGGGTGTCCTTGAAGACGGTCTGGGTCTGCTCCCCCGCGATGATCGACTTCACCGAGGCGGCCTCGGCGTCCTGCCCGGTCACCACGGGCAGCGGCAGGTCCTCGTCGCCGTAGCCGACCGCGCGCAAGGACTCGATCACGCCGAGGCTGATGCCGTCGAAGGGTGAGAGGACCGCGTGCAGTTCGGCGTCTCCGTAGTTGGAGCTGAGCAGGTTGTCCATCCGGGACTGGGCGAGGGCGCCGTCCCAGCGCTGGGTGGCGATCTGCTCCATGGAGGTCTGCCCGCTGCCCACCTCGAGCGTTCCGTCGTCGATGTGGGGGTCCAGGACCGACATCGCGCCGTCGTTGAAGAAGTAGGCGTTGTTGTCGTCGGGCGAGCCGCCGAAGAGCTCGATGTTGAACGGGCCATCCTCGCTCTCCAGGTCCAGGGCCTGTTCGATGTACTCGCCTTGGAGCACTCCCACCCCGTGGTTGTCGAAGGTGGCGTAGTAGTCGACGTTCTCGCTGCCCATGATGAGCCGGTCGTAGGCGATCACCGGGATGTCGTCGGATGCGGCCATGTCGAGCACGTCGCCGAGCGCCTCGCCGTCGATGGAGGCGATGACGAGCACGTCCGCGCCGCGGGTGATCATGTTCTCGATCTGGGAGACCTGGTCCTCCACGACGTCCTCGGCGTACTGGAGGTCGACGCCGTAGCCCCGCTCCTCCAGCTCGGACTCCATGTTGGCGCCGTCGTTGATCCAGCGCTCGGAGGACTGGGTCGGCATGGCGATACCGATGACGCCCTCGTCCCCTGACGGTTGGGCGGCGTCGCCGACGCCGCCGCAGGCGCTGAGCAGGAGGGCCGCGCAGAGCGCGGCCGCGATGGGAGTCAGGGGTGCGGTGAGTGGGAGGGGTTTCTGGCAGGGCATGGTTCCTCACCTCTCCGGTCCCGGCAGGGGCGCACGGCGCGCCCCTGCCGGGGTCCGGTCAGTTGTGGCCTGTCGAGAGGGTGATGGCCGACCAGGAGACGGGCGGGAGAACGGCGGTGAGCCTGCCGTCCTCCAAGCGCACGTCCTTGGCCGGTCGCGGGACGACCCGGTCGGGGGCGTCCATGGTGTTGGCGGCGTAGGGGTCGTCGCCGCCGAGGGTCTGGGCCTCGGTGACGGCGGTGGGGTCCAAGCCGCGCAGATCGGCGTCGAGGGTGAGGGGCTGGTCGGTGGAGCGGTTGACCACGAACAGCGAGGCGGTGCCCCGCTCCTCGTCGTGGGTGACGACCGCGTCCAGAAGCGGGGCCTCGCCGTAGCCCTTGGTCTCGTGGACCGGGGCCTTGACGCCGGTGTGGAGCACGTGCCCGCGGGCGGCAGCGGCGGTCAGGGCGAAGGGGTGGAAGATGGTCTGGCGCCAGGCGGGGCCGCCGGGTTCGGTCATGATCGGGGCGATGACGTTGGCCAGCTGTGCCTGGCTGGCGGCGGTGACGCGGTCACTGTGCCGCAGGAGGCTGATGAGCATGTTGCCCACCACCACCGCGTCGGCGACGCTGTACTGGTCCTCGATGACGCGCGGGGCGACCTGCCAGTCGTCGGTGGGCTGCTGCTCGGCGAGTTCGCGGTGGCGGTCCAGGTACCAGACGTTCCACTCGTCGAAGGAGAGCTGGATGCGCTTGGGGTTGCGCAGCCGGGCCCCGACGGCGTCGGCCGTGGCGACCACCGAGTCGATGAAGTGGTCCATGTCGGTGGTGCAGGCGAGGAAGGAGGCCAGGTCGCCGTCCCGCTCCTCGTAATAGGCGTGCAGGGAGATGTGGTCGACGGCGTCGTAGGTCTCCTCCAGGACGGTGTCCTCCCACGCCCCGAACGTGGGCATCGTCGAACCCGAGCTGCCGCAGACGACCAGTTCGAGGTCTCGGTCGGCCATCCGCATGGCCCGGGCGACCTGTCCGGCCTTGCGCCCGTAGGAGCGGGCGTCGAGGTGGCCCATCTGCCAGGGGCCGTCCATCTCGTTGCCGAGGCACCACATGCGGATGTCGTGGGGTCGGGCGTGACCGTTGGCGACCCTTTGGTCGGAAAGGTGGGTGCCGCTGGGATGGTTGGCGTACTCCAGCAGGTCCAGGGCCTCTTGGAGGCCTCGGGTGCCGAGGTTGACCGCCATCATGGGTTCGATGCCGAGGTCGCGGCACCAGGTCATGAACTCGTCGAGCCCGAACTGGTTGGTCTCGATGCTGTGCCAGGCCAGGTCGCGGCGGACCGGGCGCCGGTCCTTGGGGCCGATGCCGTCCTCCCAGCGGTGCCCGGAGACGAAGTTGCCGCCCGGGTAGCGCACGGTGGTGACACCCAGTTCCCGCACCAGGTCGGCGACGTCGCGGCGGAAGCCGTTGTCGTCGGCGGTGGGGTGTCCCGGTTCGTAGATGCCGGTGTAGACGCAGCGGCCCATGTGTTCGACGAAGGAGCCGAAGGTGCGGCGGTGCACGGGGCCGACGGTCTGAGCGGGGTCGGCGGTCAGGGAGGCGTGGAGCATACGCGGTTCTCCTTTGGTTTCCATCGGTTCTGTGCGCTGCCGGTCGGTGCTGCGCTTCCGGTGGTGTCGGGTGGTCGGTGGTGCTGCGGGGTCTGCGGAGCGGGTCCGGCTCAGTCGACCTGGGGCCAGCCGTCGGCGGTCCACGTCAGGGTGCGCAGGGCCAGGCGGAAGTCGAAGTCGGGGCCGAGGTCGCTGTCGTAGTAGTGGTAGGCGAGCACGTCGCCGTCGACGGCCTGGCCCCCGGAACCGCTGATGGTGCCCTCCTCCCCGACGAGGAGCGTGCCGCCGCCCTCGAGGAGGGGCACCCCGTCGGCATCGGTGTAGGGGCCGGTGACGTCGGTGGCCCGACCGACGGTGACCTTGTAGTCGGCGCCGACCTCGCAGCAGGCGTCCCAGGACGTGAACAGGTAGTAGTAGCCGTCGCGGTGGACGATGTTGGGCGCTTCCACCGCGTTGGGCGGCTCCTGCCGGTCGGCCAGGTGGAGCATCTCGGCCCCGTCGGCGACCGTCCCGTCGGGCCAGTCGAGTTCGATGAGGTGGATCCCGCTCCAGTAGGAGCCGAAGGTCATCCAGTGGCGGCCGTCGGAGTCCTCGATGATGCTGGGGTCGATGGCGTTGAAGTCGTCGTCGCTGTTCGACTCCGCCACCTGGCCTCGGTCGACCCACTCGTAGTCGGAGTCTTCGGGGTCGAGAGTGGTGTTGGTGGCCAGGCCGATGACGGAGCGGTTGTCACCGAACGTGGAAGCCGCGTAGTACATGTAGTAGGTGCCGCCGGACTCGTAGAGCTCGGGTGCCCAGAGCGTCTCGACTCCGGGCACGGCCTCGCGGACCCAGTCGGGGATGGTGTCCCAGACGGTTCCGGTGTAGGTCCAGTGCTCGCCGTCGGGCGAGTGGCGGATCTGGATGGTCCCGTCGTTGATCTCGGCGTTTCCGGTACCGAGGACGTACCAGTCGTCCCCTTCCGTGTACAGGACGGGGTCGTGGACGCGCAGCCCGCCGGCGAAGGGGTGGATGTCGTCGGGCTGGTGTCCGGCCACGGGCATGCCGGGGTTGTTCGGCGGGCGGTCCCAGTCCTCGGCCCCGGCGGCGGGTACCGCCAGGCTGAGCAGCAGGGCGGCGGGCCCGACCAGGGCCGCGGCGCGGAGTGCGGTGTGCATGGGGGGTTTCCTTTCCTTGGCCCGTGGTCAGCCCTTGATCCCGGCGCCTTGGACACCGGTGACGATGTGTCGCTGGAAGAGCAGGAAGACAATGAGCAGGGGGATGGCGCCCAGGACAGCGGAGGCCATGAGCTGGGCGTACATGATGCCGTAGTCCCCGGCGACGGTGCCCAGACCGACGGGGAGCGTCATCATCTCCGGGTCGGTGGTCACGATGAACGGCCACAGGAAGTTGTTCCAGGCGCCGATGAAGGTGAAGATGCCGATGGCGGCGAGGATGGGCCGGGACATCGGCAGGATGATGCTCCACAGGATGCGCGGGTGTCCGGCCCCGTCCATCCGGGCGGCTTCCACGTAGTCCCGGGGGATCGCGTCGAAGAACCGTTTGAGGATGAACACGAAGACGGGTGCGACGACCTGGGGCAGGGCGATCCCCCAGTAGGTGTCCACCATGCCGAGCTGGGTCATGAGGACGAACTGGGGCACGATCAGGGTCTGCGGCGGGATGAGGATGCCGCCGATGATGAAGGCGAACACCCATCCGCGCCCGGGGAAGGTGGTGCGGGAGAACCCGTAGGCGGCCAGGACGGTCAGGATCAGGGTCAGCACGGTGACGATGACGGTGGTGACGAAGGAGTTCGCCGTCCACCGGATGATGTCGCCGCGTCCCAGAACCGCGGCGTAGGCCTCCCAGGTCGGGTTGGCCGTGAACCAGGTGACCGGAAGTGCGGTGGTCTCACCCTCGGGTTTGATCGAGGTCGCGAAGGCCCAGGCCAGGGGGACGAGCCAGAGCAAGGCGGCGAGCACGGCGACGGTGTACAGGGCGACGTGGCCCGGATTCAGCCTCCGGCGCGGCCTGCGCGCGGCACCGTTCCCTCGCACGGTGCGCGCGGTCGTCACGGGCTTTTCGGCGGTCGTGGTCATGTCACTGCTCCTTCCGGGCGAAGAAGCGGAACTGCGCAATGGAGGCCACGATGATGAGCGCCATGAACACGTAGGCCATGGCCGAGGCCGTCCCGATCCGCAGACCGACGAAGCCGGAGTCGTAGATGTACTGGATCGCTGTCCTGGTGGCGTGGTTGGGTCCGCCACCCGTCATCAGGTAGATCTGCTCGAAGACGCGGAGCGAGCCGATGAGCTGGAGGATGGTGATGAGCGCGGTCGTCCTGGCCAGTAGGGGCAGGGTGATGCGACCGACCTTCTGCCAGGCCCCGGCGCCGTCGATGCCGGCCGCCTCGTAGACGTCCTTGGGGATGGACTGCATGGCGGCGAGGTAGAGCAGGTAGTTGAACCCGACCTGCCACCAGGCGGTGGCGATGACCACCGAGACCATGGCGGTGCTCTCGTTGTGCAGCCACTCCGGACCGGGCAGTCCGACGCGGGCCAGGGCGTCGTTGAACAGCCCGAGTGTGGGGTTGTACATCCACCCCCAGATGAGCGTCATGACCGCCACGGGAAGCACGAACGGCGCGAAGAACGAGAACCGCAGGAACCAGCCGAGGCGGCGGGCGTGGTCGGTCAGCAGGGCCATACCGAGGGCCAGCAGAACCATGATGGGGACGCTGAGCAGTGTGAACACCAGCGTGTTCCAGAGCGAGTCCCACATGTAGGGGTCGGTGAGGCTCTCGGTCCAGTTGTCCATCCCCACGAAGGAGACGGACCCTCCGGCGAGGCTGCGGTCGGTGAACGTGTACCCGAAACCGACGATCGCGGGCCAGACCACGAAGAGGCCGTAGAAGCCGAGGAAGGGCAGGACGAACCAGAACCCGGTCCACGTGCGCCGCCGGGTCCGGACGTCGGTGAGCTGTGTCCCCTGAGCGGGGGATTTTTCCCGTAGTGCCATGTCAGGGTCTCCTACACCGGCGAGGGGATGGCGATCAGTGTCCGGACCCGGTGCTTGAACTCCTCCAGGACCTGTTCCGGGGTCTGGCTCCCGGTGTGCAGGGTGCTGAGGGTTCCGCTGACCTCGTCCTGGAAGCGTCCCGCGGACCCGCTGAACCAGGCCTCCGGTTCGAACACGACGTCCTCGGCGGCGTCCCGGTACTCGGCTTGGGGGTGGAGCGCGTCGTATTCGGGGCTCTCCACGACCGGCTGGTAGGCGGGGATGTGTCCGCCGCCCGCCCAGGTGATGCTGTTCTTCAGCATCCAGGCGACGTACTCGACCGAGGCGCGCGTGGTCTCCGGGTCGCGGTCGCGCTGGTGCGGGAAGACGTAGCAGTGGGAGTCACCGCGGGTGCGCTGGTTGCCGAACATGTCGGGGAACCGGGTGGCGGAGAAGTCCACACCGGTCTCCTCCAGGGTCGGGATCTCCCAGTTCCCGTGGAACATCAGTCCGGCCTGCCCGTTGCTGAGGTTGGCCGCGGTGTCGGCGTCGGCGGAGTGGCGCGGTGCAAGCCCTTCCTCGGAGAGCCGGTAGAGCAGCTCCATGGCGGTCAGGGCCTTGTCGTCGTCCATCTCGAAGTCGTTCTCGCCGAAGACGATGTCGCCGTCCTGTTGCCGGTAGAGGGTCCAGAAGTTGTCCCAGGGGCCGTGGGTGTCGATGGACAGAGCCAGGTTTCCGGTGACGTCCTGGACCGCGCGCAGCATGTCGAGGTACTCGTCGACGCCGTTGGTGGTGATCAGGCGGTCGTCGCCGTCGAGGACGCCCGCGGACCGGCACACGTCGAGGTTGTAGTACTGGATGAGGAGGTGTGTGTCGATGGGGACGGCGTACAGCTGACCGTCGAAGTGGCACGCGTCCCAGATCTCCGGGAGGATCACGGTGTCGTCGATGCCGTACTCGGCCAGGAGCGCGGGGTCGAGAGGGTCGAGCAGGCGCCCCGGGGCCAGGCTCTCCAGCCGCGACAGGTGCACGGTGGCCAAGTCCGCGCCGCGGCCGCCCGCCGCGCCCATGGCCACCTTGGTGTAGAAAGGGCTGCCCCAATCGAAGGTGACGGCGCGGAGGTCGATGTGAGGGTGCTCGTTCCGGTAGGCCTCGTGCATCTCCATCAGGCGCAGGCCGTCTCCGCCGGCGAAGAGGTTCCACTCGCGCAGCCTGGTCTGGCCGCTGACGATGCGGTCGGGCGGTGAACAGCCCGCTGCCGCCAGGCCGGCGGCCAGGGATCCGGCCACGAACGCCCTGCGGCCGGGGCCGCGGGACGGTGGGCTTGGGAAGCCGGGTGGGGACAGGGAAAAGGAACGGTGTCTGGACGGACCGTTCGAACCGTCGCGCATGGTGTTCTCCTTGCGCTGGGGGGATGGAGGCCCTCTGGGCCTCCCGCGGAAAACGGTGCGCCGGATGGCGCCTCTCGGTGGCCGGGCCCGAAGGCCCGCCGGTGGCCGGGCCCCGAGGGGCCCTAGTGCAGCGATTCATAAGTCCTTCGACTGTGTGATGGTTACCTTCCGTGATCGTCAGGCGGCCTGGAGGTAGGTGTCCTGGCGTGCCCGCTCGTGCTGATGGCGGGCCAGGTAACGAGCGTGC